>CADCWC010000239.1 GCA_902806305.1 uncultured Thermoleophilia bacterium
GTCGCGCCGGGGCTCGCCGCGCAGCTCCGGCCCGAGCTCGGCCTCGACGCTCGCCCGGTTCGGGTCGCGGAGCTGCCGGCCGGTCACGGCGTGAGCTACGGGCCCACCTGGACGACGAGCCGACCGAGCCGCATTGCCACGCTCCCGCTCGGCTACGGAGACGGCTGGCCGCGATCGCTCTCGAACCGGGCGGTCGCGCTTGTCCGCGGCGTCCGGGTGCCGCTCGTCGGCAATGTCGCGATGGACGGCGTCATGGCGGACGTGACCGACGTCCCGGGCCGGCCGGTCGGTGTCGACGACGAATTCACGCTCATCGGGACGCAGGACGGGGAGTCGATCGGCGCCGCGGAGGTCGCCCGCTGGCGCGACACGAATGCGTGGGAGGTGGTCACGGCGATGTCCGCCCGGATGCCCCGGGTGTACCATGCGGCCGCCGGCATTGTGGGGGTCCGGACGTTGCTGCGCGGGGAGTATCAGTGGCTCGGATCGAGCTCTGGAACGGGGACATCTGCGACCTCGAGGTCGACGCCATCGTGAACGCCGCGACCGTCTCGCTCTGGATGGCAACCGGGGTCTCTGGTGCGATCAAGCACGCCGGCGGCGACCAGATCGAGTTCGCCGCAATCCGCCAGGGCCCCGTGCCGTTGGGCGGGGCCGTCGTCACCCCGGCCGGCCGGCTCGCGGCGCGCGCCGTCATCCACGCCGTGTCGCTCGATCGCGACCGGCGGACGAGCGGGCCCGCCATCGAGGCCGCTGTGCGCAGCGCCATGGGCCGCGCGCGGGACATCAACGCGACGAGCATCGCCTTTCCGGCGCTCGGGACCGGCGTCGGTGGCTTCCCGATGGAGGAGGCAGCGCGGATCACGGTCGCCACCGTCCGCGATGAGCTGCCAGTCAGCCCCTCGATCCAGCACGTGATCTTCGCGCTCCGCGGCGCCGCCGCCTACCAGGCGTTCGCCGTCGCGCTGGCCGCGACGGCCCAGGGGTCATCGAGCGGCGAGGACGCCGCGGGTCACGCCACGGCGAACAGCAGCCCCGACGCGTCCTGGGCGTGGCCGATCTCCCGCTCCGGGGACACCGGGGAGGACGAGACGGGACCGCTTGGGCGTCCCGCTGCCAAGCCCTCCGGCGGCCCGCTGTGAGCTTCCCGGTCGAGCCGACCGAGGAGCAGCGCGATGAGCTCGTCGAGCAGGTGGCGCGCGAGATCCAGATCCGCGGGCTGACCGGGCACGCCGTCCACTTCCTGCAGGCCAGTCGCCCGTACCGGCCCCTCGGCTCGAACGCGATGCTCTTCTTCGATCCCGTCCTCCGCGGGCTGTTCGGCGGGGAGCTCGCCGGGGCGACCGCGATCCTCGCGGACGACGCCGGCATCGAGCTGCTGATCGCCCGGCTCGAGGAGATCGACGAAGAGACGACCTGGGACGCCTGACCGGCCTGAGGGTGACCGTCGTCCCGGGTGCCGCGGACCGACGGGGCCGATAGCATGACGACGTGACCGACGACCCCAAGGCCTTCTTCGCGCTGGACCTCGGGACCGCGACGACATCGGCGGCGCTCGTCGGCCGGGTGGCCGGCCGGTGGCGGCTCCTCGGCGCGCTCTCGCTGCCCGCGGGCGTCGGGCTCGACTCGCTCCTGGCGACCATCGTCGCCCGGTTCGCGACCGTCGATCCGGAGCTGGCCGACGACCTCGGGATCGAGGCGACCGCGGAGGCCGCCACGGCGTGGCCGCGGCTGACCGCGCGCTCGACGGCGCCGACGACGCTCGCCGTCATCGCGGCCACGGAGCGAGGGCTCGAGCCGCTCGTCCGGGCCGCCGAGCGGACGGGGTGGCGCGTCCGGCCCGCCGCGGCAGAGCGCCTCGACCCGCTCGCGATGACGTCGATTCTCCTCGATCACGAGGTGACCGCCGTCCTGCTCGGAGCAAGCACGCCCCCGTCGGGCGACGAGCGCGGGTCGCTCGGTGAGCTCGCGGCGCTCGTGGCCGCGGCGGCGTTCCGGCGACCGGAGCTCACGATCCTCCTCGCGGGCGGCATGGTCGAGCAGGCACCGCGGTTCGAGGCGACGGGGGAACGGGTATCGGGCGTCCTCCGTGCACCGGCCGCGACTGCCGGCTCGCCGCCCGGCGCGCCGCTGCGCGAGCTCCTGCACCGGGCGCGCGCCGGTCGGGACGAGTCTCGCCTCTCGTTCAGCCGCGGCATCGCGGCACTGGCGGATGCGCTCGATCGGAAGGTCGAGGGGATCGAGCTCGGCATCGATGGCGCCGTGCGGGTCCATGCCACGCCACGGCATGGCGACGTCGAGGGGACCGTCCATGCGGCCACGCTCGCGACCGCCGGGCTCGTGCCACTCGAGCCTGACGAGGCGACCGTCGACCGCGTCCTCGGGTGGTCCACCGTCCGGCTCGACCGACACCGGATGCGCGACCGGTTGCGCGACCTGCGCCTCATGCCGTGGGGCGACACCGCCGGCGACGGCGCCCCGTTCCGCCTCGCCGCCGCCCGGGCGGCGGTCGCACGTCTCGTGGCCGGGACGCCGGAGATCTCGGCGCTGCCGCCGCCGGATCTGCTCGTGGTGTCCGGCGGCGCGTGGGCCGTCGCCCCGGGACCGGCCGTCGCGCTGGCGGTCTCGGACGTCGTGCGCCGGGCCGCCGCGTGCCAGCTCGCCTGGGATCACGCCCGCCTCGTGGCGCCGATCGGGACGATCGAGGACGAGGCCGAGCGCGTGGCCGTCGTCGCCGACCTCGCCGACGACCTGCTGCTCCCGCTGGGTTCCGTCGTCATGCCGCAGGGGATGCGGCCCGGGCGCGCCGGCGGGCGGCTCGTCGTGCACGGCCCAGCGACGGCGGCGGAGCTCGAGCTCGTCCCCGGCGGCCTCGAGCTGGTCGACCTGCCGCCCGGTGAGCGAGCCGTGGCGGAGTTCCAGTTCAAGGACCCCGTCCGCCTCGGGACCCGCGGCCGGCACTTCGCTGTCGAGGTGGCCGGCGGCCTGGGCGGGCTGCTCGTCGATCTCCGTGACGTTCCGCTTCGGCTTCCGGATCGGCCGGACCGACGCCGGGAGCTCCTGTCCGCGTGGCAGCACGCGCTCTGGGCGGGGATGGACGGATGAGCGAGACGATGGTGCAGCGGCCGCCGGACGCGGAGCGCCGGGCCTCGCCGAACGCGCCGGGCGCGCGCATCCCTCCCGGTCTCGACCTGATCCCCCACCGCACGCTCGTCGAGCACACCGTGGACGCGTGGCTGCCGCTCCGACCCGGCGACCGCGCCCGCGTCTCGCCCGGGGACGCCGTGACGCTGGGCGCGCCGCTGGCCGAGCGACTCCGGCTCCCGAAGATCGTCGAGGTTCCGGCGCGGTTCGGCGGACGGCCCGGCGAGCGATGGGCGCGCACCGTCGCGTCCGGTGCGAGCAGCAACCGGCGTGATCCGCATCCGGCCGGCGAGCTCCTGTTCGAGTCGAACGGTCGCTGGCGGATCGTGGCGGCCGAGCACCACGACATCATCGAGTCGCCCCTGGCCGGCATCGTCCGTGAGGTCCGCCCCGGCATCGGGCTGTCGATTCGTGCCGCGGGTGCCGCGCTCGGCGGGGTCCTCGCGCTCGGCGACCCGACGCACGGCCGCCTCGAGATCGCGACCGACGCAGATGGCGAGCTACGGCCCCGATCGCTCGATGTCGGGTCCGCGGGGGCGATCCTCGTCGTCGGCGCGCGGATCGACGCGGAGGCCCTGACCCGGGCACGGGCCATGGGGATCCGCGGGATCATCGTCGCGACGCTGCCCGGCAAGGACCGGCGCGACTTCCTCGCGTCGGAGGGGCGCCAGCGAGCGGGCCTCCACCGGTTGCCGCCCTTCGGTGTCGTCGTGCTCCACGGCTCCCAGCGCCGCCCGATCGCGAGCGCCGCCATGGGGCTGCTCCAGCGTCTCGCGGGCAAGGAGGTCGCGATCCTGGGCGGTCCGCCGAGCGTCGTCTTCGACCCGGCGGGCGTCGTGCTCGAGCCGGATCCTCCAGGCACCGTCCACGTCCGCAGCGGCCCACTGGCCGGCCGTACCGGGCGGTGGGCGGGGCTCGCGGGGCCGCGCCGCTTTCCCGGCGGGCTGCACCTCGAGGCGGGCTTCGTCCGCTTCGGCGACGAGTGGCCGGTGCCGATCCCGCTCGCGGACCTCGAGCGCCTCGTCTGACGCTCGGCCCCGGGCCTCCCGGGGGCCGCGACCGCCAGCGCCGGGCCCCGGGCCGCGAGCGACCGGCCCTTCGGCTACCCTCGCCCGGATGACATCCGGGACCCTCGCGCAGCGCGACCTCGACAGTCCGGACCCCGAGACCACGCGCGCGATCGGCGAGGCACTCGCCCGGGTCGCGCGACCCGGCGACGTCCTGTGCCTGTGGGGCGATCTCGGAGCGGGCAAGACACAGCTGGCGAAGGGCTTCGGCGCCGGGCTGGGGGTCGATGGCACGATCAGCTCGCCGAGCTTCATCCTGATGGCCGAATACGCCGGTCGCCTGCCGCTTTTCCATATCGACCTGTACCGGCTCGCGGACGGCGTCGACGCGCACGCGGGCGGTCTCCTCGACGAGCGCCAGCAGGACGGCGTCACGCTGATCGAGTGGCCGGAGCGGCTCGGCGACGCCCTTCCGACGCCGCGACTCGACGTGCGGATCGAGGGGACCGGGGATGAGCCGCGACGGATCCGGCTCGTGGCGTCCGACCAGGCGTACGGCCGATACGTCGAGTCCGTGCCGTGACGGACGGGCCGATCCTCGCGATCGACACGGCAACGAGCGACGTCGTCGTCGCGATCGGAGCGTCGAACGGCGACTGGATCGCCGGCGAGTCCGGGCCCGCGGGTCACCGGCACGGGGAGCAGCTCCTTCCCGCCATCGACCGCGTGCTCGACGCCGCCGGGGTAAGTCGAGAGTCGCTCGGTGGCATCGTCGTCGGGACGGGGCCGGGCGCGTTCACCGGGCTGCGCGTCGGCCTCGCCACCGCGAAGGCGCTGGCGCATGCCCTCGGCCGACCGCTGGCCGGCGTGCCAACGTCCGCCGCGCTCGTGGCGCCCACCGCCGCCGGCGCCGCGGCGGCCGACGTCGTGCTGCTCCTGCCTGCCGGTCCATCCGATCGGGTCGTCGTCCGCGCCGGCGGTCCGCCGGCCATCGTCCCCGGCGGCACGGAGCCCGAGCTGCGCGCGACCGATGTGGTCGTGGCCGTGGATCTGCCTGGCCGCGCAACGGGCGACGCCGTCGCCCGGGGCACCGCCGCGCGAGAGGGGCTCGGTCGAGAGCTGCTCCGCCTGGGATCGGCGCGCCTTCGGGATGGTGGCGACGACGTGGCGACGCTCGTCCCGGAATACGTGACGCTGCCGCGGGGGGTTGGGCCGGCGGCCGGCGGGGAGGTGTCGTGGTCGCGCGACCACCGCTGACCGTCCGGATCGAGCCGATGCAGCTCGACGACCTGCCGGCGGTCGAGGCGATCGAGCGCGCGAGCTTCACGACGCCGTGGCCGCGGCAGGCATACCGGAGCGAGCTCGAGCACAACCGGCTGGCGCAGTACCTCGTGGTCCGTGCCGCGGACGAGGTGATCGCCTATGCCGGCATGTGGATGATGGTCGACGAGGCGCACATCACGACCTTCGCGGTGCACCCGGCGTGGCGGCGTCAGCGGATCGGCGAGCAACTGCTGCTCAACCTGGTCGACATCGCGCGCGACCGTCAGGCGCGCGAGGTGACGCTCGAGGTCCGCCTGTCGAACCTCGCCGCGCGGCGTCTCTACGAGAAGTACGGCTTCCGGCCCGTCGGCCTCCGCCCGAACTACTACAGCGACGACCGCGAGGATGCGCTGATCATGACCACCGAGCCGCTGACGGCGCCGCGGATGATCGCCCGCATCGACGCCCTCCGGGCGCAACTGGCCGCGAGCCCTGCACCCGAGCCGCCCGAGCCCGGCCCGTCCGCAGCAGCGAGCGCCACATGACCGACGCGGTCGTCCTCGCGATCGAGTCGTCCTGCGACGAGACGGGCATCGCCGTCGTCGCCGGCGGCCGGCGGATCCTCTCGAACGTCGTGGCCAGCCAGGTCGCGCTCCATGCGTCGACGGGCGGGATCGTCCCGGAGGTCGCGGCCCGGGCGCACCTTCGCTGGATCGTCCCCGTCCTCGATGAGGCGTGGGCCGCGGCGGGGGTCGGGTGGGAGGACGTGGACGCGATCGCCGTCACGTACGGTCCCGGCCTCGCCGGCTCGCTCCTCGTCGGGATCAACTTCGCGAAAGCGCTGGCGTGGGTCCACGACAAGCCGCTGGTCGGCGTGAACCACCTCGAGGGTCATGTCTACGCGGCCTGGCTGGTGGATCCCGGCGCCGAAGCACCCGAGGAGCCGCCCTTCCCGCTCGTCGCCCTGGTCGTCTCGGGCGGCCACACGTTCCTGGTCGAGATGTTTGACCACCTGACCCTAT
>CADCWC010000240.1 GCA_902806305.1 uncultured Thermoleophilia bacterium
CAGGCGCTCGGGTCCGGCGATCTCGCCCGGCCGCGGCGCCCGCGTGCCGGGACGATGGCGGACGGTCTCGCCGCCGCCCTCCCGCACCGCCTCGGCCAGCGCCGCGATGGCCGGTACCGCGGAGCCCGGCGCCACCTGGACGTGCGTGTCGGCGTCGAGTTCGAGGCCCGTCCCGCCGGGGCCGACGATGGCCAGATGGGCTCCGTTCCGACGAGCCTGGCGGATGCGGAGGTCGACGATGCCCGCGCGGTCGACCGGCTCGGCGTCGCCCAGGACGACGACCACGTCGGCGTCCTCGAGGTCGGCGAGCCGGGCCGCGTACGGGTCGAGCGTCTCCCAGGTGCCCGCCGCCGCGATCGGCGAGGCAGCGGTGTGCCCCCCGAGCTCACGCGCCACGAGCGACCAGCCGTAGGCCTCCTCGTTCGTCAGGTCCCCGCCCGTCACGACGGCCAGCGAGCCGCGACCGTAGAGCGAGGAGACGTGCCGGAGCCGCTGGGCGATGGTGCGCAGCGCGTCGGCCCACTCGACCTCGACCAGGCCGCGCTCCCCGCGGACCATCGGCGCCGTCAGGCGCTCCGGCCCGCGGCCGCGCTTCGCGTAGCGCCCGCGATCGCAGAGCCAGCCGTTGTCGACGTCCTCGTGGTTCCGCGACAGGATCCGCTCGGCGGTGCCCTCGCGGAGCGTCGTCCACGTGTTGCAGCCCGTCGGGCACATCTGGCAGACGGTCGGGACGTTGACGATCTCCCACGGGCGGGCGCGGTGCCGGTACTGGGTCGGCAGCAGGGCGCCGACGGGGCAGAGCTCCGTCACGTTGCCCGAGAAGGCGTTCGTGTACGGCTCCTCCTGGAACGTCGCGATGACCGTCGCGCCGCCGCGCTCGCGGGCGACGAGCTCGCCGTCCTCGGCGATGTCCGAGGAGAACCGCGTGCAGCGGTAGCAGAGGATGCAGCGCTCGCGGTCGAGCACGATCGACGGCGAGATCGGCAGCGGCTTCTCGTACGTCCGCTTGGGCAGCGTCATCCGCGTGTTCGGGGGCCCGTAGCGGAACGTCAGCTCCTGCAGGGGGCACTCGCCGCCCTTGTCGCAGACCGGGCAGTCGAGCGGGTGGTTCAGGAGGATGAACTCGAGCACCGCGTCCTGCCCCTCCTGGGCCTTCTCCGAGCGCGAGTGCACGACCATGCCGTCGGTCGCGACCATCGTGCACGCCGTCTGCAGCTTCGGCATGCCCTCGATCTCGACGAGGCACATGCGGCAGGCGCCGATCGGCGGTCCGAGGCGCGGCTCGTAGCAGAAGACCGGCACCTCGATCCCGGCCTGCGCGGCCGCCACGACGAGCGGCGTGCCCTTCGGCACGGCCAAGGCCCGTCCGTCGACGGTCAGGTTGACGAGCTCGCCGCTGCTCACGCGGGCACCAGGGGCAGGAGCGACTTCGGCATCGGGTAGAGCGACGACAGCGGCGACATGTCGTGGTACGGGCAGTGGCCGAGGCGCACGTGCGCCTCGAACTCCTCGCGGAAGAGCTTCACGTAGGACCGGACCGGCATCGCGCAGGCGTCGCCCAGCGGGCACAGGCACTTGCCCTCGACGCGGTCGCAGACGTTGAGCAGGAGGTCGATCTCGTAGTCCTTCGCCTCGCCGCCCTCGATCCGGCGCAGGAGGCTCGTGATCCACGGCACGCCTTCACGGCACGGCGTGCACTTGCCGCACGACTCGTGGCGGTAGAACTCGGCCACCCGGAGCCCGAACTGGACCATGCAGGTGCGGTCGTCGACCACGATCACCGCGCCCGAGCCCGCCATCGAGCCCGCCGCCTGCACGGCCTCGAACGCGAGGCCGGTGTCGAGCTGCTCGGGCAGCAGGGCGGGCGTCGACGAGCCGCCCGGGATGAAGCACTTCATCGCCCGACCGTCGGCCATGCCACCGCCGAGGCCCTCGATCAGCTCGCGGAAGGTGCCGGTGAGCGGCATCTCGTAGTTGCCGGGCCGCTGCACGGGGCCGGACAGCGAGAAGACGCGGGTGCCCTTGGACTGCTCGGTGCCGACGGCGGCGTAGGCCTCGCCGCCCATGGCCAGGATCGCCGGGACCGTGGCGATCGTCTCGACGTTGTTCAGGAGCGTCGGGCGCATGTAGGCGCCCGCGACGGCCGGGAACGGCGGCTTGGCCGTCGGCTGGCCCCGGAAGCCGTTGAGCGAGGCGAGGAGCGCCGTCTCCTCGCCGCAGATGTAGGCGCCCGCGCCGCGGTGGACGACGATGTCGGGCGTGTAGTCCGTGCCCGGCAGGGGTCGGTTGACCCAGCCGCGCTCCCGCGCCTCGGCGACGGCGTCCACGAGCACCTCGTACTCGGTGAAGTACTCGCCGCGGATGTAGATGAACGCCTGCGCGGCGCGGATCGCCCAGCTCATGATGAGGACGCCCTCGATCAGCGCGTGCGGGTTGCGCAGCATGATCTCGCGGTCCTTGAAGGTGCCGGGCTCCGACTCGTCCGCGTTGATCACGAGGTAGCGCGGGTGGGGCGGGGCGAGGAAGCTCGCCTTGCGCCCCGTGGGGAAGCCGGCGCCGCCGCGCCCTCGCAGGTTCGAGGCCTGCAGCGCGTCGACGATGTCCTTGTCGGACATCCCGAGCGCCCGTTCGAGCTGTCGGTAGCCGCCGGCCGCCTCGTAGTCCGCGATCGTGCGTCGCTCGCCGACGAAGTCGAGGATGACGTCGCCCGGCTTCGGGTCGGGATAGGTGTGAGCTCGCGGCATGTCAGTGCACCGTCCCGAAAGATGTTTGATGCTCGGACGCGCGAGAAGCAAGCCGGGCAAGGACGAGCCCGGGAGCAGGGCGGTACCCTGTGACCGGGCGTGGGACGCCGCCGGCCGGCTTGCCGGCCGGGGACCCGGCGCGGCTTCGCAGCCGTCCGAGCGCGGAGAGATTTCCGGGACGGTGCACCAAGGTCAGTGTCCGTGTCCGTGGGTCGTCCGGGGACGGCTGCGCAGGTCCGCCACGAGGGCGCGCGCATCCTCGGGCTGGAAGTGCTCCTGGTAGCGCTCGTTCACGACGACCATGGGGGCCCAGCCGCACGCGCCCATGCACTCGACGGTGCGCAGGGTGATGAGCCCGTCCGGCGTCGTCTCCTTGTCCCGGATGCCGAGCTCGTCCTCGAGCGCCCCGAGCACCTCGCCCGCGCCCATCAGCGCGCAGGAGACGTTCGTGCACACCTCGACGATGTGCGTCCCGACGGGCTGGAGGAAGAACATGTCGTAGAACGAGGCGACCGCCTGGCAGGTCGCCGGCGAGAGGTCGATCGCCCGGGAGACCTCCCCGATCGCCTCGGGCGAGCACCAGCCGTACTCCTCCTGGGCCAGCCGGAGCGCGTTGATGATCGCGCTGCGCCGGTTCGGGTACTTCGCGATCTCCACCTGGATGCGCTCGTACAGATCCGGGTTCTGCGTGGTGCCGGGCGCGAGGCGACCCTCGCCCCCACCCTGGAGCGGCACCGTCGGGCGCTGTCGTTCGCTCATCAGCGGTCCACGTCGCCCATGACGGGGTCGAGGGAGGCGAGGATGGCGATCAGGTCGGCCAGGTAGGCGCCCTGCACGACGGCCGCGATCGACTGGAGCGACGTCAGGCTCGGGCTGCGCAGGTGCGCGCGCCAGGGCTTGGCGCTGCCGTTCGCGATCATGTAGAAGCCGTACTCCCCGCGGCTCGACTCGACCGGCGCGTAGACGTCGCCCGCCGGCACGCGGAAGCCCTCGGTGACGAGCTTGAAGTGGTGGATCAGCGACTCCATCGACGTGTGGAGCTCGTGCCGGGGCGGCAGCACGACCTTGCGGTCGTCCGAGATCCAGGGCCCCTCGGGCAGGCCGTCGAGCGCCCGCTCGATCAGGTCGAGCGAGGCCCGCATCTCCTCGACGCGCACCCGGAAGCGGGCGAAGGAGTCGCCGTCCTCGCTCGTCACCGGGACGTAGCCGAGCTCGCGATAGCCGCCGTAGCCGCCGTTCGCCGACCGGAGGTCGTACGGGACGCCGGAGGCGCGCAGGTTCGGCCCGGTGAGCCCCATCGCCACCGCGAAGTCGGCCGGGATGACGCCGACGCCCTTCGTGCGCTCGCGCCAGATCGGGTTGGCGCCGATGATCTCGTCGTACTCGTCGATCCGCCTGCGCAGCGAGGCGATCGTGCGTCGGCACACGGGGTCGAAGCCCTTCGGGATGTCGTCCGAGACGCCGCCCACCTGGCAGTAGCGCGGGTGCATCCGCTGCCCCGCGACCATCTCGAACAGGTCGAGGACCTCGTCGCGCTCCCGGAAGCAGTAGAAGAGCAGCGCGATGCCGCCGAGGTCGACCGAGCCCGTGCCGAGGAAGACGAGGTGCGAGTGCAGCCGCGCAAGCTCGGAGGCGATCACACGCAGCCACTCCGCGCGACGTGGCACCTCGAGCTCGAGCAGCTTCTCGACCGCCAGGCAGAACGAGTGCTCGCCGTGGAAGAACGACAGGTAGTCCATCCGCGGGACGTACGTGATCGCCTTCCAGTACTGCTTCTGCTCGATGTTCTTCTCGATGCCGGTGTGCACGTAGCCGACCTCGCACTTCAGGCCGACGACGATCTCGCCGTCGAGCGTCGTGACGAGGCGCAGCACGCCGTGGGTCGAGGGGTGGTTCGGCCCGAGGTTGATCTCGAGCAGGTCCGGGTTGTCGCTCGTCGGGTAGAGCTCCGACGGGGTCGGCTGCAGGATCTCGAGCGGCCGGAGGCGCCGGCCCGGACCGGGCGCCACGTCGGGCACGTCGACGTCGTGCCGGGTCGGCTCCTCAGTCGTGGCCACCGTCGCCACCTCCGATCTGCTCGCCGCCGTCGTAGTCCGTGTCGGAGAACTGGACCGGCTCGCCGCCGACCGGATAGTCCTTGCGCAGCGGGTGGCCGCCCCAGTCCTCGGGCATGAGGATGCGCCGCAGGTTCGGGTGGCCCTCGAACGGGATGCCGAACATGTCGAACGTCTCGCGCTCGTGGAAGTCGACGGACGGGTAGACCGAGACGAGGCTCGGCACCGCCTGGCCGTCCTCGACCCAGGTCTGCAGCCGCAGCCGGCGGTGCTCGCCCTCGCCGACGGTCCGCAGCTTGAGGAGGTGAGCCGAGACGGCGAACCGTCCCTGCCCCGGCCGCTCCGGCACGACCGTCTGGCCGTAGAGGCCCGGGCTGTTCATGTCGCGCCCGAGCGTGCTGCCACCCCAGTAGCCCGCCACGTCGCCCTCGTAGCCGAGATAGTCGGCGCCCACCACGTCGGAGCAGAAGTCGTAGCCCTCGGTGTCGCGCAGCAGGAGCGCGGCGTCGCGGAACCGCGCCGTCTCGACGACGACCGTCAGCTCGCCGCGGTGGACGCGCGTGCCGACGAGCCCCTGTCCGCCGAGCGCGGCCCCGAGCCGCTCGGCCGCCTCGTGGTCGGGCAGCCCCCAGCTCGGCGTCTGCACGGCGGCGATCGCCGTCTCGCCGTGACGTGCGTCCGCCGTGTCGAGGACGCCGCCGTCCTGCCCCTGCAGGGCATCGCCACGAGCGCCGGAGGTGGCGCTCACGTCACCGCCGCCTGATGCATCGCCGCTGCGCGTCGGATGGTCACGTCACCGCCGCGTGCCGCATCGCCGCTGTCGCGTCGGTGCGTCATGCGTCGCTCTCCTGCTGCCGGTAGGCAGGCGGGATGCCGGCGCGGATCTTCTTCTGGATGGTCATCAGGCCCTCGATGACCGCCTCCGGCCGGGGCGGGCAGCCGGGCACGTACACGTCGACCGGGACGATCTTGTCGACGCCCTGCAGGACGGCGTAGTTGGCGAACATGCCCGCGGTCGAGGAGCAGGCGCCCATCGCCATGACCCACTTCGGCTCGAGCATCTGCTCGTAGAGCTGGCGGATCGGCGGCGCCATCTTGTGGGCGACGCGGCCCGACACGATCATCAGGTCGCTCTGGCGCGGCGTGGCCCGGATGACCTCGGACCCGAAGCGGCCGATGTCGTAGCGGGGGCTCGAGATCACGCCGATCATCTCGATGGCGCAACAGGCGAGGCCGAAGCCGAACGGCCACATCGAGTTCGACTGGGCCCAGGCGAGCGCCTTGTCGAGCGACGCCGTCATCACCAGGTTGTCGAGATCCGTGGCGCGCAGCGAGCGGCGGATCTGTGCGGGCGGGATCACCTCCATTCCAGGGCTCCCTTGCGCCAGATGTAGACGTACCCGATGGCCAGGACGGCGACGAAGACGCACAGCTCGATGAAGCCGAACGTCCCCAGCCGGTCGAGGTTGACCGCGAGCGGATACAGGAACACGATCTCGATGTCGAAGACGATGAACAGCATCGCCGTCAGGTAGTAGTTGACCGAGAAGTTCGACGGCTCGAACGTGCCGCTCGACACGCCGGACTCGAACGAGTAGCCCTTCTGGC
>CADCWC010000241.1 GCA_902806305.1 uncultured Thermoleophilia bacterium
CTCGGGCGCGCCGGCGTCGGCGGCCGGCGCCCGGGCGGCGTCGCTCAGTGGGGCAGCTCCTCCCAGTCCCCCGCCTGCTCGGTCCAGATGTGGCGCGCCGTGGCGAGGCCGGTCGGGAGGTCGAGCGTCCCGGCCGCGATGTTGATCACCGGACGGCCGGGCGCGTCCCAGAACAGGCTCGAGCCGCAGCTGCCGCAGAACCCCCGTCGGGCGCGCGTCGCGCTCTCCGGGCTGTCGATCCAGCGGACACACGCCTCGCCCGACAGCGTCACGTCGGCCCGCGGCGCGGCCGTGTAGGCGCCGGGGCCGCCGTGCCAGCGTCGGCACTCGACGCAGTGGCAGACGAGCACGTCCCGGAGTGGCACGCGCACCTCGTAGCTGACCGCGCCGCAGAGGCATCGCCCGGTCCCACCGCTCGTCCCGCGTTCCGGATCGATGCTCATGTGCGCAGCCGCTCCCCCTTGGGATCGAAGATCGGCTCGGCCACGACCTGGCCGCCGATCTCCCGGTCGAAGATGCGCGTCGCGACGCGACGCCCGGGCACGGCCTCTGCGGCGGGCAGGTAGCCGTAGACGACGCTGCCGCCGGTGGAGTAGCCGAAGTTGGCACTCGTGACGTACCCGACGGAACGGCCGTCGAGCAGCACCGGCTCACCACCGAGCGCCGCGGCGGAGGGGTCGTCGAGCACGAACGGCACGAGCTTCCGCCGCACCCCCGCGGCGCGCTCCCGGAGGACGGCCTCGCGTCCCGTGAAGCCGGGCTTCGTCAGGTGGACCGTGAACCCGAGCCCGGCCTCGTCGGGCGTGTGCTCCGAGTGCATGTCCTGGCCCGAGAACCGGTAGCCCTTCTCGACGCGCAGCGAGTCGAACGCGCCGAGGCCGACGGGCACGAGGCCGTGCGGCCCGCCCGCCTCCATCAGGGCGTCCCACAGCCAGCGGCCGTGCTCGGTGGCGACGTACAGCTCCCAGCCGAGCTCGCCCGCGTAGGAGATGCGCAGCGCGAGCGCGGGCACCATCCCGACCCAGATGTGCCGGGCGGCCAGGTACGGGAACGCCTCGTTGCCCAGGTCGTCGTGCGACAGGGCCCCGAGGATGTCTCGCGCGCGGGGGCCCCAGAGGCCGAGCACGGCCGTCCCGGAGGTCACGTCGCGGAGCCGCACGCCCCCGCCCTCGGGCAGCTGCCGACGCAGCCAGGCGACGTCACGCGGCCCGGACCCGCCGCCGGTGACGAGGAGATAGCGGTCCTCCTCGAGGCGGGTGACGGTCAGATCGCAGACGACGCCGCCGCTCGGCGTCAGCACCGTCGTGTAGAGCACCCGTCCCACGGGCCGGTCGAGCTCGGAGGCGCAGACCCGGTTCAGCCACTCGACGACGCCCGGGCCCTCGGCCTCGACCTTCGTGAACGGCGTCAGGTCGAACAGGCCCGCTGCGGTGCGGGTGGCGTGGTGCTCGCGACCGACGATCGGTGACCAGTAGCGCGCCGCCCAGTCGTCCCGCCGCTGCACGTGCGGCGGCTCCGGCAGGCCGGCGTTCGTCTCGAACCACTGGGCGCGCTCCCAGCCCGCCGACTCGACCAGGAACGCCCCGCGGTCGACGAAGCGCTCATGGTACGGCGTGGTCCGGATCCCCCGCGGGAACTCCATGCCCTGCAGCGGGTGCAGCACGTCGTAGACCTCGACGTAGGCCTGCGAGCCGCGGGCGCGCACGTAGGCCGGCCCCGTGTGGTGGGTCTGGAACCGGTCCGGGTGCGCGGGCCCGAGGTCGACGTCGCCGCGACCGGACACGATCTGGTCGACGACCGCCCGGGCACCGCCGCCCGCGTGTGTCACCCACAGGGCCTGCGCGAGGTAGAGGCCGCGGACGTGCGACGACTCGCCGAGCAGCGGGTAGCCGTCCGGCGTGAAGGCGAAGTGGCCGTTGAACGACTCCGCCACGCCCGCGCGGTGCACCGGCGGGAGCAGGGCCTTCGTGGCGTCCCAGGCGTCCGTGAAGTGCTCGGCGGTGAAGGGGCCGGTCGCCGTCTGGTGGCCGTCGGGCTCGCGCTCGAGCTCGTGGGGGTCGATGGGCAGCGGATCGTGGGCGTAGGAGCCGATGCCGTAGGTCTCGCCGCGCTGGCGGTAGTACACGTCCCGGTCCTGGTGGCGGAGGATCGGATGCTCCGCCTCGTGGGTCGCGCCCGCGAGCTCGGGCAGCGCCGGGGTCCAGGCGAACAGGTGCTGCATCGGCTGCATGGGGATCGGGACGCCGAGCAGCGTGGCGAGCTCCGGCCCCCAGAGGCCGCCGCAGACGATCACCGTCCCCGTGGCGATCGTGCCGTCGTCGGTGTGCACGGCGCGGATCCGGCCGCCGGTGCGGTCGACGCCCGTGACGCGGGTCAGGCCGTGGAACCGGGCGCCGCGCTCCTCCGAGCGGGCGCGCAGCTCGTGGCAGACGTTGCCGCCCTTGGCCAGGCCGTCGGACGGCACGTGGTAGGCCCCGGAGACCGTGGACGGGTCGAGGACCGGCAGGCGCCGCACGGCGTCCTCGACCGGGATGAGCTCGCCCTCGAGCCCGTACGCGTGGGCGTGGTTGCGCCTGCGCTGCAGCTCGGCCAGCCGCATCGGCGTCGTGGCGACCTCGATGCTGCCGACCTCGAGCCACGTCCGCCGCTCCGGCGTGTCGATCGCCCGGTAGAGCGCCGCCGACGCCTGCGCCAGCCCGCACAGGAGCCGCGAGGGGCTCGTCTGGAACACCAGGCCCGGGGCGTGGAACGACGAGCCGCCCGTGTGCTCGAGCGGTCCCTGGTCGAGCACCACGACGCTCCGCACGCCCGCCTCGGTGAGAAGGTGGGCGGCGCAGGAGCCGACGATGCCCGCGCCGACGATCACCACGTCGGCTCGTCGCTCGATCACTCGCCGTCCTCCTCGTCGATGGTCACCAGTCGCGTCAGCTCGACCTCGAGCGGCGTCTCGCCCGTCTCCACCACCTCGAGCGGCAGGCCGAGGATCGCGGCGGCCCGCTCGGCCTCCGCGTGCAGCTCCGGGGTCGGTCGCTGCGCCAGCCAGACGACCCGCCGGTAGTGCCGGAAGTAGTCGTCGCGCAGCTCGGGATAGCGGTCCAGGCCGAGCTCGCGCACCACCACGCGGTCGAACGCCCGGACCAGGAAGTCGGTCAGCAGGTACGTGCCCGGCTCGTCCTCCAGCAGCCGTCGGAGCGGCGCCTCGCCCGCGTAGAGGTCGTAGCACGTGGCGCCGCGCAGCCGTCGGAGGCCGCGCCTGCTGCAGACCTCGTCGAGAGCACCGTACGTCCCGCAGTCGGCGTAGGCCACGGCCAGGCGGCTGTGGCGACCCGCGAGGGCGTCGACGGCCGCCTCGACGGCGGCCGCGATGCGCTCCGGTCGCGAGTGCAGGAGCGGGGGGAGCGGGTGGACCGCCACGTCGAGCCCACGGCGCCACGCGGCCTGCTCGACCGGCCGCGCCAACGCGCCGCAGGCGATCACCCCCACCGTCCCGGACGTCGCGCCCGTCATCCCGGGAACGCCAGCTCGCCCACGAAGCGGTCGTTGAAGTCGGGCCGGTCGGAGAGCTCGACGTACTCGACGTCGGTCAGCATCTGCGCGGCGGCGTGCCGCTCCTGGACCGACAGGAGCGCCATCTTCGCCCCCTCGCCCGCCACGTTGCCGGCCGAGACGATGCGCGTGACGGGCAGCTTCGGGACGAGGCCGATGCGGACGGCGCTCGAGGGCGACAGGTACGTCCCGAACGAGCCGCCGAGCAGCACCTGCTGGATGTCCGCCACCTCGATCCCGAGCTCCTCGACGAGCAGCCGCCACCCCGTGGCGATCGAGGCCTTGGCGAACTGGAGCTCGCGGACGTCGCGCTGGGAGAGGTAGACCGCCGGGCGCCGGGTGCCGTCCGCGTCCTCCCGCCAGTGCAGCACGAACACGCGCTCCTCCCCGATCGCGGTCAGCCGCTCGGCGAGCGGCTCCGAGACCGATCGCGCGACCTCGTCGCTGACGAAGCGACCGGAGCCGTCGAGCAGGCCGGCCCGGTTGAGCTCGGCGCACGCGTCCACGAGCCCCGAGCCGCAGAGGCCGACCGGCTCGGTGTCGCCGATCACGCCGACCGTCAGCTCGTCGCCCTTGATCCGGACGACCTCGACGGCCCCGTCGGCCGCGCGCATGCCGCAGCGGATCTGGGCCGCCTCGAACGCCGGACCGGCGGGGGCGGCGGTGGTGACGACCCGCTCGGCGCTGCCGAGCGCGATCTCGCAGTTCGTGCCGACGTCGATGAACAGGCGCAGCCGCCGGTCGCGCGTCATGCCGGTGGCGAGGAGGCCCGCCACGATGTCGCCGCCGACGTAGGCGCCGAGCGCCGGGAAGGCCAGGGCCGGCGCGGCCGGGTGGACGTGGACGCCGAGGTCCGAGGCCTTCAACCCGGGGAAGGACGGCGACGACATCACGAACGGCGCCACGCCGAGCGGCTCCGGGTCGATGCCGAGCGCGAGGTGCGTCATGGTGGCGTTGCCCGCCATGGCGACCTCGTAGACCTCGCGCGGCTCGACGCCGCCCGCCTCGCAGACCTCCGCGGCCAGGCCGTCGAGCGTCGTCTGGGCCAGCTCCCGCAACCGGTCGAGCGCCGTCTCGTCGAGCATGGTCGCCGAGATCCGGGAGATGACGTCGGCCCCGAACGGCTGCTGCAGGTTCAGGGTCGAGCGCACCGCGAGCGGCGTGCCGGTGGCCAGGTCGAGCAGCGTGGCGACGACCGTGGTCGTCCCGAGGTCGAACGCGATCCCGAAGCGCCGGCCGGTGGTGTCGCCCGGCTCGACGTCGATCAACTCCTCGTCGACGATGACGGCCGTGACCTTGAAGTCGTGACGGCGCAGCGTGGTGCCCAGCGTGCGCAGCACCGGCAGACCCACCCGCAGCTCGAGGTCCTCGATCGCGCCGACCAGCCGGTCGACGTCCGTGGCCTGGTCTGAGAGCGTCGGCTCCTCGAGCTCGACGTAGCGCTTCTGGACGGCCGGTCGCAGGATCACCTGGCGGCCGACGCCGACCGTGGCCGCCTTCGGGCGCGACTGGAGCGGGGGCACGTCGAGGACGAGGTCGCCCGCCGTCCGGGCGCGACAGGCGAGACGCCAGCCGTCGCGCAGCTGGTCGGGCGAGAAGGCCCGCGCGTCGAGGCGCGTGACCGGCATCTCGCCCTCGAGCACGCGCACGCCGCACTTCTTGCAGGTGCCGTGGCCGCCGCACGTCGAGTCGATGGCGATGCCGTTCCAGCTCGCCGCGTCGAAGACGGTCACGCCCGGAGGGACGCGCACCTCCTCGCCGGAGGGCCGGAACCGCAGGTGCACGCGGCCGAGCCCGCCGTCGGCCGAGCCGTTCGGCGAGCGGCCGTCGTCCTCCTCGGCCGCGACCGTGGCGAGCGTGACGTTCGGGTCGACCCCTGAGACCTTGTCCGTCACGCGACCGGCTGGGCGGCTCGGAAGGTGGCGATCCAGCTCGCGCCCCAGACGTCACGGCCGAGCAGGAGGTCGGACGCACGGGCGGCCGTCACGCACTCGGGGGCCAGCGCGTTCATGATCGCGCTCGTCAGCCCGTGGGCGCTCGCGATCGCGATGAAGGCGGCGTTGAGGGCGGCGCGGTGCGGGAGCCCGAACGAGATGTTCGACCCGCCGAGGCTCATGTTGACGCCGAGCTCGTCACGGATCAGGAGCATGGTGCGGAGCGTCGTGTTGACGGCCTCGGGGTCCGCGCCGACCGTCATCGCGAGCGGGTCGATCACGACGTCCTCCGGGGGGATGCCGTGCTCGCCCGCGACGCGCACGATCTTCCGGGCGATCGCGAGCCGCTCCTCGGCGGTCTCCGGGATGCCGGTCTCGTCGTTGGCCAGGCCGATGACCGCCGCGCCGTGCCGGGCGACGATCGGCAGGATCTCGGCCAGGCGGTCGTCCTCGCCGGTGACCGAGTTGACGAGCGCCTTGCCCTCATAGGCCGAGAGCCCGGCGTCGAGGGCCTCGACGACGGAGGAGTCGATGCAGATCGGCAGGTCCGTGTGCTCCTGGACGAGGCGGATCATCTGCGCGAGCAGCTCGGCCTCGTCCACGAGCGGGATGCCCGCGTTGACGTCCAGCATGTGGGCGCCTGCCGCGACCTGCGCCTCGACGTCCGCGACGACCTGGGACAGGTCGCCCTCGCGGAGCTGCGCCGCGAAGGCCTTGCGGCCGGTCGGGTTGATCCGCTCCCCGATGATGCAGAACGGCTGGTCGTGGCCGATCGTGACCTCACGGGTGGACGAGCGCAGGACTGTGTGCATTCGGCGGCAGCCTCTCAGCGTGCGGGGGGATGGACAGGTCGGTGAGGAGTCGGGCGACGGCGTCGTCGCGGCGGAAGGTCACGAGGTGCAGGCCGGCCACCCCGGGCAGGTCGAGCGCGTGGCGGGCCTGCTGCAGCGCCAGGTCGTAGGCCGCCTCACGGGGGTCGGACGACGTCTCCACCCGCTCGATGGTCCCCGCGGGCACGGAGATGCCGGGCACCCGCTCGTCCATGAAGCGCAGGCCGCGCGCGCCGGGCAGCAGGCAGATGGTCGGGAGGATCGCCGTCCGGGCCGCCAGGCCGCTGCGCGTGGCCTCGACCATGAATGCGCCGAGCCGCTCCGGGTGGTAGCCGATCTGCAGCTGCAGGAAGCGGGCGCCCGCCCGGGCCTTCTTCCAGGCCCGGTCGACGCGGCCGGGGAGCGGGTGCGTGAACGGATTCTCGACCGCGCCGACGAACAGGTGCGGCGGCGCCTCGATCGTCCGGCCGGACACGTAGCGGCCCTGGCCGAGGCCCGTGGCGACCTGGACGAGCTGGGGGCTGTCGAGGTCGAAGACGCGCCGCGTCTCGGGCTCGTCGCCCGCCGTGACGTCGTCGCCCGTCAGGCAGCAGACGTTCTCCACGCCGTGCAGCGCGCCGCCCATGATGTCGGCCTGCAGGGCCAGCCGGTTCTTGTCGCGGCAGACGACCTGCAGGATCGGCTCGACCTCGAGCCGCAGGAGCGCGATGGCGACCGCCACGTTGGAGGCGTGGGCGTGGGCGGCCGTGTTGTCGGTCGCGTTGACCGCGTCGACCCACGGGCGGAGCGGGTCGACGTGCCGGCGCACGGCGTCGAGCCCGCCGCCGTCCACGGCCGGCAGCTCGGCGGTGACGACGAAGGTGCCCGCCGTCAGTCGCTCCTCGAGGATCGACACGAGCCGTCAGACCTCGGCGACGTGCGGGGCGGCGTCCGGCCAGCCGTCGGGCGTCTCACGGTCGCGCCCGGTGACGAGGTTGCGCCACGACGACGTGCCCTTGAGGCGGTTGTCGACGGGCGGACGCAGGTCGTCGAAGTGCCGGCGCCAGGACGGGAGCAGCGGCAGCCGCTCCTTGCGGTCGTACGCCTTCAGCCAGACGCAGCGCATGGTGGGCACGACCTCGCAGTTGCCGTCCTCGCGCACGCCGCCGCAGGGCCCGTTGCGCAGCGTCTTCGGACACGTCATCGGGCAGGTCATCCCGGTGGAGTGCAGGACGCACTGGCCGCACATCCGGCAGTCCCAGATCGGACCCTTGACGGCGTGCTCGACAGTTTCGAGAAGGGCCATCCCGGCGTCTCCTACGTGGCCGCCGGGACCATCGCCCGACGCTGCTGGATGAGCTCCTTGGCGCGCTTGACGGCCGCCGAGGCGTCCGCGGCGTAGCCGTCGGCGCCGACCGCGTCCGCGTATTCCTGCGTGACCGGCGCCCCGCCGACCATGACGATCACCTTCTCGCGCAGGCCCGCCTTCTGGAGCGCGTTGATGTTGGCCTTGAACATCGGCATCGTCGTGGTCAGGAAGGCCGAGAAGCCGACGACGTCCGGCTCGTGCTCCTGGATCGCGGCCACGAACTTCTCGGGCGCCACCTGCACGCCGAGGTCGATGACCTCGAAGCCCGCACCCTCGAGCATGATGTTGACCAGGTTCTTGCCGATGTCGTGGACGTCGCCCTTGACGGTGCCCATCAGGAACTTCCCGACCGTCTCCGCGCCCGTCTGGGCGAGGAGCGGCCGCAGCACCTCGAGCGCCCCGGCCATGGCCCGGCCCGCGATCAGCATCTCCGGCACGAAGAAGTCACCGCGCTCGAAGCGGGCCCCGACCTCCTCCAGGGAGGGGATCAGCGCCTCGTAGAGCATGCGCTCGGGGTCCATCCCCTGCTCGAGCCCCTGGTTCGTGAGCGCGAGCACCGACGGGGCGTTGCCCACGAGGGTGTCGTCGTAGAGCTGCTGCAGGATCTCGTCGTCGGTCATGCGTCGCCTCCCGGGGCGGTTCGTGCGTCTGTCTTCAGTCCGAGCCGCGCCGAGACGGCGTCGGCCTCCTCGACGAGCGGTCCGCCGAGCCGTTCGAGGTCCGCCGGCGACAGCCGCAGCGCCGGGCCGGTCACGGAGATGGCCGCCACGACCGCGCCCGCCGCGTCGCGGACGGGTGCCGCCACGGCCAGCAGTCCGGGCTCGAGCTCCTCGACCGTGAGCGCGTAGCCGCGAGCCCGCACCTGGGCGAGCTGGGTGCGCAGCGCCGCCGGGCTCGTGACGGTGCGGGGCCCGAGCCGCTCGAACGGTCCGGGCGGGATCGGGACGGTGCCGTAGGCGAGGAACACCTTGCCGACCGCCGACGCGTGGTAGGCGACGCGCAGGCCGACCCAGTTCTGCACCCCGAGCAGGTAGCGGCTGTCGACCTGGGCCACCTGCTCGACGCCCGCGGCCGTCGGCACGGCGAGGTTCACGGTCTCGCTGCTCAGGCGCGCCAGCCGGTCGAGGGCGGGCTGGGCCAGGGACACGAGATCGGGGACCGCGGCGTAGCGCCGGGCGTACTGGACGAGGACGGGGCCGGGCCGGAGCGAGCCGCCGTCGAGGTCGCGCTGCACGAGCTGGTGGCGCTCGAGGGCCCGCAGGAGGCGCGAGGCGGTGCTCTTCGGCAGCCCGGCGGCGGTCGCGAGCTCCCCGGGGCGGTAGCCGTCCTCGCTCTCGACGAGGCGCACGAGCAGCTCCGCCGCGCGGTCGATCGCCTGCGTTCCCGTCTGCGTGGCCAAACGATCCTCCCGGCTCAGGTAGTGGGACGAGCATCCCACCATGTAGAACTGTAGACTCGCTGGGGTGACCCCGTCAAACGGCCATGGCCGGCACCGACGGGCCGGAGACCGACCGAGGGAGACAGGATGTTCGTCAACCGGATGCCGCGCTACGAGATCCTCTCGGAGGACGCGATGGCCACCCTCGACCGCGGCTGGCGGCGGATCGTCTCCGAGCTCGGGATCGAGTTCGCCCATCCCGAGGCCCTCGAGCTGTTCCGGCGGGCCGGCCAGACGGTCGAGGACGAGGTCGTCAAGTTCGACCCCGACTTCATCCTCGAGCAGGTGGCGAAGGCTCCGCGCCAGTTCGACGTGCAGGCCCGCAACCCGGCCAACTCGATCACGATCGGCGGCGACCACATGTCGTTCGCGGGCGTCTACGGCCCGCCCTTCGTGCGCGAGGGCATGGAGCGGCGCGACGCGACCATGCAGGACTTCCGGCGCCTGACGATGCTGGCCCAGAGCTTCCCCGAGCTCGACTCGGCGGGCGGCGTCATCTGCGAGCCGAACGACGCCCCGCTCGACTCGCGGCACCTGGACATGATCTACGCGCTGCAGACGCTGACCGACAAGGTCTACATGGGGAACGTGGTGTCCGGCCCGAACGCCGCCGACACGATCCGCATGTCCGAGATCCTGTTCGGAGGACGGGAGGCGATCGAGCGGACGCCCGCCTGCATCTCGCTCATCAACTGCAACTCGCCGCTCCGCTGGGACGACCGCATGCTCGACTCGCTGTTCGAGTACTCGCGCGCCGCCCAGCCGGTGATCCTGACGCCGTTCCTGCTGATGGGCGCGATGTCGCCCGTGACGATCCCGGCCGCCCTGGTCCAGCAGATGGCCGAGGCGCTCTCCGGGATCGCGCTGACCCAGCTGATCCGGCCCGGCTGCCCGATCATCTTCGGCTCGTTCCTCTCGAACATCGACATGCAGTCGGGCTCGCCGACCTTCGGCACGCCCGAGTCGGCGATCGGCCTCTTCTGCACGGGCCAGATCGCCCGCCGCTTCGGCCTGCCCTTCCGGTCCGGCGGCGGGCTCACGTCGAGCCAGACGGCCGACGCGCAGTCGGCCTACGAGGCGCTGATGACGATGCTCCCGACGTTCCTGGCCGGGACGAACTGGGTCATGCACAGCGCGGGCTGGCTCGAGGGCGGCCTCGTCAGCTGCTACGAGAAGTTCGTGGTCGACCTGGAGATCCTGCGGATGCTGCAGGTCGAGTTCACGCCGCTCGAGATCGACGAGGCCTCGATGGCCTTCGGCGCCCACGAGGAGGTGGGGCACGCAGGCCACTTCCTGGGGGCGGCGCACACCATGGAGCGGTTCCGCACCTGCTTCTACCGGCCGCTGCTCTCGTCGTCGGACAACTACACGCGCTGGACGAGGAACGGCGGCCTCGACGCGGCCGCCCGCGCCGGGGCGATCTACCAGAAGCGGCTCGACGAGTACGAGCAGCCGCCGCTCGACGACGCGATCCGCGCCGAGCTCGAGGAGTACGTGATCCGTCGCCGCGCCGAGCTCGGCGACTGAACGCCGATGCGGGTCGTCCAGGCCGGAGTCGGCGGCTGGGGCGCCGGCTGGCTGGACGTGCTGCGCCGCGGCGAGGGCGTCGAGGTCGTGGCGGTGGCCGATCCCGCCGCAGCGGCGCGAGAGCGCGCGCGGCGGACGACCGGCCTCGCCGCCCGCGCGGTCTTCGACAGCCTCGGGGCCGCGCTCGACGCGACCGAGTCCGACGCCGTCCTCGTCGCGACGCCGCCCGCGTCGCACCACGAGCTGATCACGTCGGCGCTCGAGCGGGGGCGACACGTGCTCACCGAGAAGCCGCTGGCCACGACGATGGCGGAGGCCGACGACCTCGTACGGACGGCCGACCGGACAGACCGGATCCTGATGGTCAGCCAGAACTACCGGTTCCGGATCCCGGCTCGCACCGTCCAGGGCGTCGTCGCCGAGGGCGCGCTGGGCCGCCTCATCCGCGTCTCGCTCGCCTGTCGACGCGACACCCGCACGCTCTGGTCGGCGGGCGACTTCCGCACGCGGATGCGCCACCCCTACGTGCTGGACATGATGATCCACCACGTCGACCTGCTGCGGGCGATCACGGGGCAGGACGTGGCGGAGATGGTCTGCCGCAGCTGGCCCGTGCCCGACTCGCCGTACGCGCATCATCCCGCCGTGGCCGCGCTCCTGACGCTGTCGGCGGGCACGGTGGTGACGTACACGGGCGACTGGGCGACCCACGGGCCGGAGACCGCCTGGAGCGGCGAGTGGGACGTGCTCGGCGAGCGGGGACGTCTGACGTGGAGGCAGGGATCGGTCGACGACGACGTCCGCGCCGCCGTCCTCGAGCTGCAGCTCGGCGACGAGCCGGCCCGGCCGGTCGGCCTGGCCCCGCTGTGCGCCGTCGACCGGGACGGCACGCTCCAGGCCTTCCGGCGCTCGGTCGAGGACGGCGCGCCGGTCGTCACGCCCGCCCACGACAACGTCCGCAGCCTGGCGGCGGTGCTCGCCGCCGTAGAGTCGATCGAGACGGGGCGCCTGATCGACGTGGAGGCACTGCTCGCCCACTGAGCGCTCTGCGTCAGCCGACCGCGTGCGCGACGGTCGGCAGCGGGTCGCCGAGCTCGACCCGGCGGCGCTCGACGTACTCCTCGAGCTCGGCCCGCACGGCGTCGTCCATCGGCGGTCGCTGCCACTCCTCGAGCTTCTTCGGCCACAGCTCGGCCGCCCGGGCGGCGCCGTCGCGAGCCCCGAGACGGTTCCAGCGCTCGAAGTTCTCGGTCGAGGCGAGCATCGGGCGGTAGAAGCAGTCGCGGAAGCGCTCCATCGTGTGGGCGGCGCCCAGGAAGTGGCCGCCGTGCCGCACCTCGTCGTGGGCGTCGAAGGCGAGGCTCGCCTCGTCGACCTCGAGCGGCGTGAACTGCGCGCGCAGGATCTGGAGCAGCTCGACGTCGGCGATGAACTTCTCGTAGCAGGCCACCAGACCGCCCTCGAGCCAGCCCGCCGACTGGTGGACCCAGTTCGCGCCCGCCAGGAACGCGGCGTGCAACGTGTTGAAGGCCTCGTAGCCCGCCTGCACGTCGACGGTCTGGCTGGTCGTGAGGCCGCCCCCGCCCGACCGCCACGGCAGTCCGAGCCGCCGTGCGATCTGCCCGGAGGCGAGGAGGCCGATCGCCGACTCCGGCCCCCCGAACCCCGGCGAGCCGGACTGCATGTCGATGTTCGAGAGGAACGAGCCGAGGATGACGGGTGCGCCCGGCCGCACGAGCTGGACCAGCGCCACGCCCGCGAGCGCCTCGGCGGCCTGCTGGACGAGCGCGGCGGGAATCGTCACCGGGGCCATCGCGCCCATCAGCAGGAACGGCGTCAGGAGCACGACCTGGCCGGCCGCCGTGTACTCGAGCAGCGCGTCCAGCATCCGCCCGTCGTACCGGAGCGGCGAGTTGACGTTCACGACGGCGAACATCACCGGCGTGGCGTCGATCGCCTCGCGACCGCCGAACAGGATCCCCGCCATCGCCACGCAGTCCCGTGCCACCTCGCGAGAGTTCGCCGAGCCTCCGAACACCTTGTCCGAGATCGTCGTCACCGAGAGCTGCTGGTACAGGTGCCGCGAGTCGAGGTCGAGGTCGTTCGGCTCGCAGACGCGACTGCCCGGCGAGTCGAGCTCCGGGAAGACCTGCGCGAGCTGCGCGAAGCGCTCGAGGTCGGCCAGGGTGCCCTCGCTGCGGGTCGCGCCGGCGCGCACGAACGGCGGACCCTGCGTGGGCACGAAGACCATGTGGTCGCCGCCCACGTGCAGGTCGTTCGCCGGGTTCCGCGCGCGCATCCGGAACTCGCTCGGCGCCTTCGCGACCTGCTCGAGCACGAACTCGGGGTCGAGCTTGACGATGTCGTCCTCGACCGTCTGGCCGGCCCGCCGGAACAGCTCGAGGGCCTCGGGATGGTCGAACTGGATCCCGATCTCGGACACGAGGCGCCGCCAGCCACCGTCGATCGTGGCCAGCGCTTCCTCCGAGAGGATCTCGTGGCGCGGCATGCGGTTGACGAACATCCCACCCGCAGTCTGACCGCGGACGGACCCGAGCGCAACCGGAGTTGCGGATACCGGGTTCGGTCGCTCGCCCCCCGGACGTGCGGATCGTCGCCCCACGGCCGCCGGCTGGCCACCTGGCCCGGGCCGCACGGGTCCTCCAGCCTGCGGGCGGACCTCGCGAAAGGAGCTGACGATGACGATCATCGAACGCGCCAGGCCGACGGCCGGCAGGATGTTCCACCGCCCGGCGGGCACCGGTCGGATGTACTGGGGACCCGGCGACCTGTACACCTTCCTCGTCACCGGCGAGGAGTCGGGTGGCGCCTCCTTCGCCATGGAGGCGCTCGTGCCGCCCGGCGGCGGCCCGCCACCCCACACGCACAGTCGGGAGGACGAGACCTTCTACGTGCTCGAGGGCGCCTGCGACTTCCGGCTCGGGGACGACACGGTCACCGCCGGGGTCGGCGACTTCATCCACGTCCCCCGCGGCAGGGTCCACTGCTTCCACAACGCGGGCACGGAGCCTGCGCGGCTGATCCTGACCTTCACGCCCGCCGGGATCGAGAAGTTCTTCGAGGAGACCCTCCGGCGGGCGTACGACCGGACGCTCGACCCGCCCGAGGATCCGGCGGCCGTCGCGGCACGCTACGCGGTCGCCGCACCCCGGTACGGCCTCGACTTCACCGTCGCGTAGCGGTCCGCGGCCTGGCGCCCGGTCGGGCTCGCGCACGCACCGGGCGCCGCTGATGGGCTACGCTCGTGGCCCATGGCGACGATCAGCAGCACCCGCGCACCGCTCTCGCGGGCCGTCTCGTACACCACCCCGCTCGAGATCGTGGCGGGCGAGGGAGCCGAGCTCGTGGCCCGGGACGGCCGGCGCTACCTCGACTGCGTCTCGGGCTACGGCGTGACGAACACCGGCCACTGCCACCCGCGCGTCGTCGAGGCCGTGCGGGCCCAGGTCGGCACGCTGCTGCACGTCTCGACGGTCGGCCGCGTGGCCGTGTCGGCGTCCTACGCCGAGCGGCTCTGCGCGCTCGCCCCCATGCCCGACGCCAAGGTGTTCTTCACGAACAGCGGGACGGAGGCCGTCGAGGCCGCGCTGAAGCTCGTCCGCTACGCGAGCGGCCGACCCGGCGTCGTGTCGTTCGGCGGCGGCTTCCACGGCCGCACGCTCGGCTCGCTCTCGCTGACGACGTCGAAGGCCTCGTTCCGGGCCCGCCACGAGCCGTTGCCGACCGGGACCTACCACGTGCCGTACCCCCGTCGCGAGCTCGGACCGACGTTCGAGGCCATCGAGCGGCTCTTCGTCGAGCAGGTCACGCCCGAGCGCGTCGCGGCCTTCGTGGTCGAACCGGTGCTCGGCGAGGGCGGCTACGTCGTGCCGCCGGGCGGCTTCCTCCCGCAGCTCCGGGAGCTCTGCGACCGCCACGGCATCCTGCTGGTGGTCGACGAGGTCCAGGCGGGCTTCGGACGCACCGGGCGCCTGTTCGCGTGCCAGCACGAGGGCGTCGAGCCCGACCTGATCACGATGGCCAAGGGCATCGCGTCCGGGCTGCCCATGGGTGGGATCCTCGGCCGGGCGGCGCTCCTCGACGCCTGGGAGCCGGGTGCCCACGGGACGACGTTCGGCGGGAACCCCGTCGCCTGTGCGGCGGCCCATGCGACGCTCGACGCGCTGCTCGACGACGGGCTCGTCGAGAACGCCGCCGCGCGCGGCGCCGAGCTGCTGGCCGGCCTGTCCGCCGCCGTCGCCGAGCGCCCGGACACGCTCGTCGAGGCGCGGGGCCGTGGGCTCATGGTCGGTCTGGAGACCGTCGGGCCGGACGCCGCGACCGCGCTCAAGGCGGCGCTGCTCGAGGACGGCGTCATCGTGTCGACGTGCGGGCCGGACTGGCGCGTGCTGCGGTTCTCGCCACCGCTGATCCTGACCGCCGCGCAGGTCGAGCGCGTCGTCGACGCCGTGCGCGCCGCCGCCTGACCACCTTGTCGTCGTCGATCCGCAGCGAGAACCCCGCCACCGGCGCGACGGTGTTCGAGACCGACGCGACCTCGCCCGCGCAGGTCGACGCGGCGGTGCGGCGCGCGCTCGAGGCGAGCCACGGCTGGGCGGCCACGCCTTCCGAGGAGCGAGGCGCCGTGCTGCGGCGGTTCGCGGACATCGTCGAGCGTGACGCCGACGCGCTCGCCGAGCTGATCGTCGACGAGGTCGGCAAGCTCCGCCGCGACGCCGACGGCGAGGTCGAGTGGACCGCCCTCTCGGCCCGCTGGTACGCGGACCACCCGCCGCAGGACGAGGTCGTGGCCGGCGCGCGCGTCCGGCGGCGACCGCTCGGCGTGGTGGCCGCGGTGACGCCGTGGAACGTGCCGCTGATCACGCCGGCCTGGAAGTGGCTCCCGGCACTGATGGCGGGCAACGCCGTGGTCTGGAAGCCGTCCGAGCTCGCCACCGCCACGGCCCTGGCGGCACAGGAGGCCTTCCGGGAGGCCGGCTTGCCCGACGGCGTGCTCACCGTCGTGCCGGGCGGCCCGGACACCTCGGTCGCGCTCTGCGGGCATCCCGACGTGGCCGGCGTCCACTTCACCGGGTCGACCGCGGCCGGCCGCGCGGTGGCGGCGCTGGCCTCTCCCCGCTTCGCCCGCGTGGCGCTCGAGATGGGCGGCGTGAACCCGGCGATCGTCCTGGCCGACGCCGACCTCGACGCCGCCGCGGACGCGATCGTGGCGTGCGCCACGGCGCTCTCGGGCCAGAAGTGCACCGCCGCCCGTCGGGTGCTGGTCGAGCAGGCCGTCGAGGCCCCGCTCGTGGAGCGCCTCGCGGAGCGGATCGCCGCCCTGCGCCTCGGCGACCCGACCGACCCGTCGACCACCCTGGCACCGCTGGTCAGCCCGTCGGCCGCCCGCGCGGCGGAGGCGGCCACGGAGGCCGCGGTGGCGGCGGGCGCGCACGTGGCGGCCCGTGCCTCGTCGACGCTCCCGGACGGCCTGCGGGCCGACGCGTTCTTCCCCGCCACGCTGCTGACGGGCGGGGGCCCCTGGCGGGAGGAGGTGTTCGCGCCGATCCTGGCCGTCGAGGTCGTCGCCGACCGGGAGGCCGCCTGGCAGGCGGCCAACGACGTGCCGTACGGCCTCTCGGCCGCCGTCTACACCCGCACCCAGGCGTTCGCCGACGAGGCGGGCGAGCGGCTGGAGACCGGCGTCGTGGCCGTCAACCGGCGCGGCGACGCCGTGGAGCTCGAGCCGCCGTTCGGCGGGGTGAAGGGGTCCGGGAACGGCTTCCCCGAGGGTGGCGCCTACGTGTACTCGGCCCTGACGAGCCTGCAGGCGGTCTACGGCGCGGTGGATTGAGAGCCCGCCGCGGGCGCGACGTCCTGCGGGGCGCCGTGCCCGAGCCGGCTCGAGAGCTCGTCGGCCACCTGCCTCGTGGACGCGCCCGCAGCCTCCAGGGCGCCGCCGAGCCGGAACTTCGGGGCCGAGATGTTGACGGCGGCCACGATCCGGCCCGAGAAGTCGCGGACGGGCGCGGCCACCGCCACGAGGCCCACCTCGAACTCCTCGTCGACGGTCGCCCAGCCCCGCTCCCGCGCGGCGACGATGCGCGCGTGCAGCTCGTCGAGGTCGCGCGGCGCGTTCGGCCCGAGACCGCCGAGCGGCGCCGGCCCGAGGACGGCGTCGAGCGCCTCGCGGTCGCGGTCGAGCAGCAGCGCCCGACCCGACGCCGTGGACGAGGCGGGAACGGAGCGACCGGCCCAGCCGGCGGCCTGCACCGCGTGGCCGGGCGCCTCGGAGAGGACCGTCAGCACCTCGCGGCCGTCGAGGACGGAGAGGTGGACCCGCTCGCCGTGCTCGGCCACGAGCCGACGGAGGAGCGGCGGCGCGGCCGCGATCAGCCGCGCGTCGCCCGCGCGGGCCGCGAGTGCGTAGAGGCGCCAGCCCAGCCGGTAGGCGAGCGTGTCGGCGTCGCGCTCGACGAGCGCGTACTCGTCGAGCGTGCGCAGGGTGCGTGACACGCGACTCTTCTCGCCCGCCACGACCTCGGCGAGCCGTACGACGCCGAGACCGCCGGCCCGGACCGCCTCCTCGCTGCCGAGCGCGACCAGGAGATCGAGACCGCGTCGGAGGCTCGTCGCACGCTCGGCGTCCACGCGGGCATGGTAGCCGGCGCCCCCTGGCGCCGGTCGACGTCGGGGGCTACCGCGCGGCCAGAAACCCCTGCACGGACGTCGGCTCGCGGCCGGTCAGGCGGGCGACGTCATCCGTGACGATGTCGAACTCACCCGCCGCGATGGCGGTGTAGGTGGAGATCCAGCCGTCGATCTCCCAAGCCGGTGCGCCGTAGCCGGCTCGCGACGCCCGAGCCTGCTCGAGCGTCTCGTCCTCATAGGTGAGCGTCTGCCCCGAGAGCTCCGTCACCAGCTCGGCCAGCTCGGCCAACGTGAACGCCTGCGGACCGGTGAGCGTGTACGTCATGCCGTCGTGCCCCGGCCCGGTCATCATCGCCACCAGCGCGTCGGCCACGTCGTCGCGACAGACCGGGGCGACGCGCCCGTCGTCCGCCGGGCCACGGATGACGCCCTCCGGTCCGCCGATGACCGGCAGGAGATCCGTGTAGAGGTTCTGGCGCGAGAAGGTGAACGCCATCCCGGCGCCTCTGATGTGCTGCTCGGTACGGAAGTGCTCGCGCGCGAACGTGAACGTGGCGTCGGCGGCCGCGCCGACGAAGGAGAGGTAGATGATCCGCCCGACGCCCGCGGCGGCGGCCGCGTCAACCGCCCGCGTGTGCTGCTCGACACGGTTCGCCGCCTCGCGCGCCGAGACCATGAAGAGCGTGGAGACGCCCGTCAACGCGCCACGGAGGCCCGCCGCATCGTCGTAGCCGCCGAACGAGCGGACCTCGGCCTGTGAGAGCGTCGGGGCGCGGCCGGGATCCCGCACGAGCAGGCGCACCGCTTCGCCACGCTCGACGAGGCGACGAGCCAGCCGTCCTCCGAGCTCGCCCGTTGCCCCGGTGACGCCCAGCACCACGCCAACGTACCACCAGCCCGGCCGCGCGCCCTGCCGCACGCCCGGCGTCGAACGTGTTCAATCGCCCGATGACCTTCGCCGTGGCCGGAGCCGCGTACGACCGCTTCATGGGGCGCTACCTGCCCACGCTGGCGCCCGCCTTCGCCGACGTGGCGGGCGTGACCGCGGGGCAGCGGGCGCTCGACGTCGGCTGCGGGCCGGGTGGACTGACGGGTGAGCTCGTGGCCCGCCTGGGCGCAGAGGCGGTCAGCGCGGTCGACCCGTCGCCGCCGTTCGTCGAGGCGTGTCGGGCCCGCCACCCGGGCGTCGACGTCCGGCAGGGGGTGGCCGAGGAGCTGCCGTTCGCCGACGACGCGTTCGACGTGACGCTCGCGTCCCTCGTGGTGTCGTTCATGCGCGACGCCGACGCGGGAGCACGCGAGATGGCCCGCGTGACGACGCCGGGCGGGACGGTCGGCGCGTGCATGTGGGACGGGGGCCGTGACGGGATGCCGATGCTCGACGCCTTCTGGCGGGCGGCCTCGACGCTCGACCCGACGATCACGGGCGAGCGGCACCTGCGCGGCCGGTCGGAGGGCGAGCTCGCCGAGCTGCTGACGGCGGCCGGCCTCACCGACGTGGAGGAGGGCTCGATCGCCGCGCGGGCCGCCTACGACAGCTTCGAGGACCTGTGGGAGCCGTTCACCTTCGGCGTCGGGCCGGCCGGCGCGTACGTGGCCCGGATCGACGCCGACCGTCGGGACGCGCTGCGCCGCGCGTGCCGGGTCGAGCTCGGTGAGCCGGACGGACCGTTCGAGCTCGAGGCTCGCGCCTGGTACGCGCGCGGCCGGGTCGGCTGACCGCCACGCGTCCGGTCAGAGGCGGATCGGGAGCTGCACCAGGCAGAGGATCCCCGCGTCCTTCGCCCCGCCCACGAAGACCTCGGCCGTCGCCAGGCCACGCGCCGCGCGGCGTGGCGTCAGCACCGCGCTCCACGGGCCCGTCCCTTCGATGATCCTCGGCTGCTGGGCGACCCGGCGGCCACGGGCGTCGCGGATCGCCACCACGTAGGAGCCCTCGAACAGGCGCCGCAGGACACGGCCCTCGAAGCGGACCCGGGGGCCCACCCGCCGGACGGAGACGAGACGCAGGCAGCCGTCGTCGCGGCGCGCCGCCAGAGGCCAGACGGGGACCGCCTTCCAGAGGTCGACCACGACCCGCTCGGGCGCGCGCAGCACCGTGTAGGAGACGTGCTTGAAACGCCCGGCGCCGAACGCGAGGCGGGCCGTGAACCGGCCGGAGCCCGCCGTCGTGGTCACGCGGACGCCGTGGCGGTTCAGGGGTGCGGCCTCCGTGCGGATGCCGGGGTGCGTGACCCGGATCGACGTCAGCCCGTCCGCCGGCCCGGCGTCGAGCACCGTCGTCTCGTTCGCGGGCACCCGCCCGTCGGTGAAGTCGACGACGACGCGGACGAAGCCGGGATGGTCGCCGACCCGCACGCCGGTCGCCGTCAGGTCGACCGTCCGCGCCCCCGCGGCGGGCGCCCACGCGGCGAGGACGAGGAGCGCGGGCACGACCGCCCACCGGAGCGGGACGGTCCGGCCGCCGGAGGTGGTCTGCCGCTGCCCGAGCCTCATCGTGCACCTCTCATCGGACGACCGGGTGAGCGTACTCCGTCGCGGCGGACGCTGCCCGCCGTGGCGACCGATCGGCGGAGCGGCGACCGCGCGGACGCGCGACGGACATCGTGGTCGAGACAGCCGGAGGACGGCCTCGGGCCTGCACCACCGCCCGCGTCGGCCCGGTCCGGGATGATGTGGTGCCTGCCATGCGGTCGGAGAGACGACAGTCGTTACGGGACGGGCGACGGCGGGGCCGTCGGCCCGGGTTCGCGCGCGCCGTCGCTGCGGCGGTCGGGCTGGCTCTGCTCGTCGTGACGGCGGCCGCCTGGGCCGCGTGGCCGCAGGACGAGACCATCCCGCCGGGCGTCCGCATCGGCGACCTCGACGTCGGCGGGCGGCCGGTGGGCGAGGTCCGGGAGCTGCTGGCCGTGGAGGCGCGCGACCAGCTCGCCCGGCCGGTGGTGGTCTCGGTCGGCGACCGGAAGGCGTCGCTCGCGCCGGCCGACCTCGAGGCCCGCCCGCAGATCGGCGCGGCCGTGGAACGGGCACGCACCAGCCGCGGGCCGCTCAGCCGCCTCGCGGCGCGCCTCGGTCTCGTCGACCCGGTGGAGGTACCGCTGACGTATCGCCTCGAGCCCGCTCGCCTGGAGGACGCCGTGCGGAGGCTCGCCCGTACGGTCGACGCCCGCGCCGTCCCGGCGCGGGTCGACGTGCTCGACGGCGCGGCCCGCGCCACCCCGGCCGAGGACGGGCGACGACTCGACCGGCCGGCGCTGCGGCGGGCGCTGGCCACGCTGCCGTCGGCGGTGGACGCGAAGGTCACCACCGTGCCGGGGGTGCCGAGCACCGCGGCGGCGGAGGAGGCACGCGCCCGCGCCCAGGAGGTCCTCGACGCGCCCCCGGTCGTGACCGCCGGCGGGCGTCGGCTGCGGCTCCGGACCGCCGAGCTCGCCGCGGCGCTCCGGATCCGTCCCCGCGGGAAGGCCTTCTCGGTCGCCCTCGAGCCGAAGATCCTCGAGCCGCGCCTCCGCCAGGCGTTCGCCGACCTGGCCCGGCGACCGCGCGACGCCCGCTTCGCCGTCGACGGCACCCGGGTCCGCGTCGTCCCGGGCAGACTCGGACGGGGCATCGACGTGAACGGGCTCGCGCGCCGGCTCGCCGCGCAGCCCGCCGCGCCGCAGGTCGCCGCGACCTTCGCGGCCGTGCGCCCGGAGCTGACGACGCGAGAGGCGCAGGCCATGCGGATCCGCGAGCTCGTCTCCGAGTTCACGACGCCGTACGCCTGCTGCCCGCCGCGCGTCACGAACATCAAGCGCGCCGCGGCGATCCTCGACGGCACGATCGTCCCCGCCGGCGCCCGCTTCTCGCTGAACGAGGCGCTCGGCGAGCGCACGCTCGAACGCGGGTTCCTGAGCGCGCCTCAGATCTCCGAGGGCCGTCTGGTCGACGCGGTCGGCGGCGGGGTCAGCCAGATGGCGACGACCATCTTCAACGCCGCGTTCTTCGCCGGGCTGGAGCTCGTCGACCACACGCCGCACCAGTTCTACATCTCGCGCTACCCGGTCGGGCGGGAGGCCACCGTCTCGTGGGGCGGGCCGGAGCTGATCGTCCGCAACGACTGGAAGGCGGCGATCCTGATGCGGATCAGTGCCTCGGACACCGCCGTCACGGTCCGGTTCTACAGCTCGCGCCTCGGGCGTCGGGTGACCACCACCACCGGCACGCCGCGGGGACAGCGCCCGGCCCGGACGATCGAGGTCCGCAACCCCTCCCTTCCGCCCGGGAGCCGGGTCGTGGAGCAGGACGGCGGCGTGGAGGGCTTCACGGTCGAGTACACGCGCAAGGTCTTCGAGGGCGACAAGCTGCGCCGCGACGAGCGGTTCACCGTCCGCTACGACCCGGAGGACACCATCATCGAGGTCGGCCCCGCGCCGCCGCCCCCGCCGAAGCCTGCAAAGCCGACGCCGAAGCCGGGCACGCCGCCGCCACCGACCGGCACCACCCCGGACGAGCCGACCGGCACGACCCCGGAGGAACCGCCACCTTCGACGACGCCGACGGCGCCGCCCGAGCAGGAGGTGCCGGGCGGGACGACGACGACGCCCTAGGCAGGCGACCACACGTCGCGCGGGCGAGAAATGGTCGCTCTTTGCGAGCATTTCGCTCCGGCCGGCCCTTGCCTTCGTGCCACCCGCCGGCTTTACTGCTCATGCACCGAGCACGGAGTCGGAAAGGCTCTCGAGCACGGGTGCTGAAGCCTCACGGGGCGACGGTACGCGAGCTGGAGCGGCCGGCCCGGCCACCGACTCGGTGCCTCGTCGTTCAGGCCCCGTATTCGTGCCGGGGACGGCCGGCCGGGCGTCGTCCGACGCGTGGCCTAGCGTGTGCGGCGTGCCACGCTTCGCGCACGTCGCGGAGTCCGAGTTCGCTCGGCTCCTGGACGACTGCCATCTGCGCTGGCAGTTCGAGCCTCGGACCTTCGTCCTGCGGCGGGACGAGCACGGCCGTGTCCGTGAGGCGCTGACCCCGGACTTCTATCTGCCGGACCTCGACCTCTACGTCGAGCTCACCGCGATGCGTCAGGCCCTGGTCGGGCCGAAGCGCCGCAAGGTCCGCCGCCTGATGGCGTGCTACCCGGACGTCCGCGTCCGGCTGCTCGTGCGTGCGGACCTCGAGGCGCTGGGGGTCGCCGTCGAGGAGCCCGCCGGCGTGCGCGCCGACGTGCTCCGCTGACCGATCCGGCGGCCCGTCAGATGGCCGGGACGGCCGGCTGACCCTCGGGTTCGGTGCGCTGCATCTCCCGCAGCTCGTCGATCGTCCAGTGACACCGCATGAAGTGGCCGGGCTCCTTCTCCTCGAGCGGCGGCTGCTCCGTCTCGCAGAGGGCGCTCTTCTGGCGCGGGCAGCGGGAGTGGAACACGCAGCCCGTCGGCAGGTTGGCCGCGCTCGGGATCTCGCCCGCGAGCCGGATCCGCTTCTTGTCCGTCTCGTCGAGGGTGGGGACCGCCGAGAGCAGCGCCTCGGTGTACGGATGGTGCGGCGCGCTGAACACCGTCTCGGCGTCGCCGAGCTCGAGCACGTGCCCGAGGTAGAGCACGGCGATCCGGTCGGCGAGGTAGCGCACCACGCCGAGGTCGTGGGAGATGAACAGGTACGCGGTCGACCGGTCCTGCTGCAGGTCGGCGAGCAGGTTCAGGATCGCCGCCTGGACCGACACGTCGAGCGCGGACGTCGGCTCGTCGCAGACCACCATCCGCGGCTCGCCCGCGAAGGCCCGCGCGATCGCCACGCGCTGCTTCAGGCCACCGGAGAGCTGCCGGGGCTTGGCGTCGAGGTGCAGCTGCGTCAACCGCACACCGGAGGCGATGTCCTGGACGCGCTGCTCCACCTCCTTGCCGCCCATGCCGAGCAGCTTGACGACGGCACGACCGATGATCCCGCGCACCGAGGAGCGACGGTTCAGGGCGGCGTCGGGGTTCTGGAAGACGATCTGGATGGCGCGCACCTGGTCGCGGTCGCGCCGCAGGATCGAGCCCGCGAGCGGCTGGCCGTCGAGCTCGAGCGTGCCGCCGGCGTCGGGCCCGCTGAGGCCGAGCAGGACGCGGGCGAAGGTCGTCTTGCCGCTGCCCGACTCCCCGACCAGGCCGAGCGTCTCGCCCGGCTTCAGCTCGAGGTTGATGTCCGTCAGGGCGCGCACGCCGGCGCCCTCCTGCCGGAACGTCTTGTGCAC
>CADCWC010000242.1 GCA_902806305.1 uncultured Thermoleophilia bacterium
CGCGGCGGGCGAGCAGCCCGATCCGGCGCGGCTCTGGGAGGTCCTGGGCGACGAGGCGCCGGAATGGCTCCCGGGGATGCTCGACGATCTGCGGTTCGTCCTCCCGGCCGCGTTCGTGGAGCACGTGGAGACGGGCCTGCGCGGCCGCGTGGCGCGGGGTGTGCTGCGGAGTGTCGGGCGCCTCGACGAGGGTCCGGCGGAAGGGCCCGACCCGGCCACCGTGCTCGTGACCGGCGACCGCGCCGCGGCGCTCGGGAAGCTCGAGGCGGCCCTCGATGCGGAGCCGCCGCGATCGACGCTGGTGATCGGACCTGCCGGGTCCGGTCGCTCGACGGTGATCGGGTTGCTGACGGCGCGGCTGCGGGCCCGTGGCTGGACGGTCCTCGAGGCCCGGGCCGCGGACGTCGTCGCGGGCCAGAAGTTCGTCGGCGAGCTCGAGGAGCGGGTCCGGGCCCTGGCGGACGCGCTCGCGACCGAACGCACGCTCTGGGTCCTGCCCACCTTCGCCGACACCTACTGGGCCGGCCGACACCACGACAGCCCCCGCGGCGTGCTCGATCTCATCCTGCCGCTCGTGCAGGCCGGCCGCATCCGCGTGGTCGGCGAGCTGGACGCGGGCGAGTACGAGCGTCTGGCCGCGCTCCGGCCTGCGCTGCGCGCCGCCTTCGCGACCGTGACGATCGCGCCGCTCGGGCCTGACGAGAGCCTCGAGGTGGCGCGGCGCTGGGTCGCGCGTCACGCCGACGAGCGCGCCGCCGCCTGGGAGGGCGTCCTGCGCGAAGCACTGCAGCTGGCGCGGCACTACCTGCGCGACGAGCGCCTGCCCGGGTCGCTCCTCCGGCTGCTCGACGGCGCCCGAGCCGTCGTCGCCACGGACGACGCGAGGACGGGCCCGCCCGGCCCGGACGACCTGCTGGCCGTGGTCAGCGCGCGGACGGGCGTGCCGGTGGACCTGCTCGACGAGCGTCGTCCGCTCGACCTCGAGGCGCTGCGCGCCTTCTTCGGACGGCGGGTGCTGGGCCAGGACGAGGCCGTCTCGACGCTCGTCGACCGCGTCGCGATGATCAAGGCGGGCCTGACCGACCCGAGCCGGCCGCAGGGCGTCTTCCTCTTCGTCGGGCCGACCGGCACGGGCAAGACCGAGATCGCCAAGGCGCTCGCCGAGCGGGTCTTCGGGTCGCCAGACCGCCTGCTTCGACTCGACATGAGCGAGTTCCAGACGTCCGACAGCCTGGTGCGGCTGACGGGCGACGCGACCGCGGGCGACGGCGGCCGGGCGTTGGTCGACCAGATCCGCGCGCAGCCGTTCTCGGTGGTGCTGCTCGACGAGTTCGAGAAGGCGCACCCGCGCGTCTGGGATCTCTTCCTCCAGGTCTTCGACGACGGGCGCCTGACCGACGCCGGCGGCCGGACCGCAGACTTCCGGCACTGCGTCGTGATCCTGACGTCGAACCTCGGCGCCGCCGTGGCGACCGGCGGCATCGGCTTCGCGGGCGACGCGGGGCCGTCCTTCTCGCCCTCCGGCGTGGAGCGCGCGGTCGAGGGCGCCTTCCGACCGGAGCTCCTCAACCGGCTCGACCGCGTCGTGGTCTTCCGCCCGCTGTCTCGGGAGACCATGCGCCGGATCGTCCACCACGAGCTCGAGGCGCTGCTCGAGCGTCGTGGTCTGCGCACCCGCGAGTGGGCGATCGAGTGGGACGCCTCCGCGATCGAGTTCCTGCTCGAGCGCGGCTTCAGTCCCGCCCTCGGCGCCCGTCCGCTGCGCCGGGCGATCGAGCAGCACCTGCTCGCGCCGCTGGCGCGCACCATCGTGGCCCGCCGGTATCCGGAGGGGGACCAGTTCCTGTTCGTCCGATCGGCCGACGGACGGGCGCTCGACGTGGTCTTCGTCGACCCGGACGCCGACGTCGAGCCGTCCGTGCCGCCGGCGGCGGAACGGCTCGCCGGCGCGGCCGCGACCGGGCTGCGGGCCCTGGCGCTCGACCCGCACGGGAGCGCGGCGGAGTGGCAGGTGCTCGAGGCGCAGCTGGAACGGCTGCGCGTGCGAACGGCGGGCGACGACTGGCAGCACCGCAAGGCCGAGACGCTCCGGCGGATCGCCGATCCGGCGTTCTGGGACGACCCCGGCCGCTTCGCCGTGCTCGGCCTGGGCGAGTACCTCGACCGGATCGAGGCGGGCGTCCGTGGCGCCGAGTCACTCCTGCGGCGGGGCCGCGGACCGGCCGCGCGCGGGCGCGGTGGGCTCCCGGCTTCGCTCGCGGGCCAGCTCGCGGCCCGGTTGCTGCTGCTCGGGACGGCGATCGACGTCCTCGAGCGGGATGCCCCGCGGGACGCCTTCCTCCGGGTGCGACCCGGACGGCCGGACGACGGCCGCGGCGAGGCCTTCGCGGACCGGATCGCCGAGATGTACGGTCGGTGGGCTCGACGCCGGGGCATGATGTGGCGGGCGCTCGACGGCGCCGGGCCCACCGTGCCCGCCCGCCTCCTCGCCGTCTCGGGCTTCGGCGCACACGCCGTGCTCGGGCCGGAGGCCGGCGTGCACGTGCTCGAGGAGCCGCGCGCGTCGACCGGGTTCGACCGCGTGACTGTCCACGTCACGGTCGCCGCGCAGCCCCGGCAGCCCCTGCTGCCGCATCCGGACGCCGCCCGGTCCGCCGCGCTGGAGGCGCTCGGGGACGCTTCGTCGCCCGAGGCGGTCGTCCGCCGCTACCGCGAGCGGCCGTCCCCGCTCGTGCGCGATGCCGTTCGGGGCTGGCGCACCGGGCTCCTCGAGCGCGTCCTCGACGGCGACTTCGACCTCTTCGAGTAGACGGCTTGGACGCGCCCCTACGGCGCGAGGCGTGCGATCCGTCGACGCTGCGTCTCCGCGACGTGCACCGTGACGACGCGGCCGCCGCCGGCGTCGCGGCGGAACCGGGCCTCGACCTCCGAGCGGAAGCCCGAGCGACGCTGCCCGACCCGAAGGCGGGGGCTTGTCGGCCAGTTGCTCCACCCGTCGTCGCGAGACCGTGATGCCCGACGGCACCTCGGCCGCGGCCATCGCGAGTCAGGTCGGGGGCGGCGTGGCGGCCGCCGCCTGAGTCGACGGGAGGGCGAGCGCCACGAGAGCGGTTCCGGCGTGCAGCTTCAGGGACATGGGGCGACGCCTTTCGTCGTGATCGACCGGCAGCGGGCGTCCCGCCGGTCAGGTGACATCCACGGCCTGCCCCGAGGCCGCCGAGCGGTAGAGCGCGGCGATGGTCCGGGCCTGCCCGACCGCGTCGTCCCGGCCGAGCAGCGGCGGCGCGTCGCCGCGGGCCGCTGCGGCCAGGTTCTCGAGCTCCAGCGCGTAGGCGTCGACGACCGGCGCCGGGATGTCCTCCGTGGCCCCGTGCCGGCGGAGCTCGAGCCGGCCGCCGCCCCACGGGTCGTGCGCCGTCAGGGTCCCCTCGGTGCCGAACACCTCGAGGCTCCGGCGGATGGCCTGGTCGAAGAAGCAGTCGATCTGCGCCACGACCCCGTCCTCGAACCGGAGCGTCCCGCTCAGCCGCACGTCGACGCCGCGGTCCGAGAGGCGAGCGACGGCGTAGACCTGCACCGGCTCGGCCGCCGTCAGGAGGCGCGCCGCGCTGACGCAGTAGCAGCCGACGTCCATCAGCGCCCCGCCCGCGAGCTCGGGGGAGAGGCGGACGTCCGTCGGGTCGTCGAGCCGGAAGCCGAACGACGCGCGGATCACGGACACCACGCCGACGGCGCCGTCCCGGACGAGCTCCACCATCCGCGCCGTCTGCGGGTGGTGCCGGTACATGAAGCCCTCCATCAGGACCCGGCCCGCCCGCTCTGCGGCGTCGAAGGCGGTCGCGACCTCGGCCGGGTCGGCGCTGAGCGGCTTCTCGCAGAGCACGTGCTTGCCTGCCTCGAGCCCGCGCACCGCCCACGGGACGTGGAGGCCGTTCGGCAGGGAGACGTAGACGGCGTCCACGTCCGGATCTGCGAGCAGCGCCTCGTACGAGCCGTGGGCGCGCTCCAGGTCGTGCGCGCGGGCGTACGACTCGGCGCGGCTCCGGTCCCGGCTTGCCACGGCGGTCACCCGGGCCGCGGGCGTCGCGGCGGCGCCGGCCAGGATCGCGTCGTTGATGCGGGCGGTGGAGAGGAGGCCCCAGCGCAGGGGACCGGCCGCACTCACCGGCCGCCCGCCGTCGGGCCGCCGTTCGTCGCCCGTGGCGTCCGCCCATGGCGTCGCATGCTCACCCGTGTCCGCCTCTCGTCGAGTCGAGGTCGCCCGTGCCGACCCGGAAGCGGGGAGGCTCGGGCCGGACCGTAGGAGCGTCCCGGGCGCCCGTCAAGCCCGCGACCGGAGGCCGCCCAGGGGCTCGCCGTGACGGCCGCGGTGGAGTGCCCCGATTACAGGTCTGTTTCCGGGCCCCGAGCCGCTGTGGCCGGCGACTAGAATCCCCCGCCGTATCACACCCGTTCCCCCGCCGGAGGCCTTGGATGGACAAGCGCGACCTGATCGAACGCTGCCGGGAGCACAACGTCCGGTTCGTGCGCCTGCAGTTCACCGAGCTCCACGGGCACCTGAAGAACATCTCCATCCCGGTCGAGGAGCTCGGCAAGGCACTCGACAACGAGCTCATGTTCGACGGGTCGTCGATCCGCGGCTACAAGCGGATCGAGCAGTCCGACATGTACTTCCACCCCGACCCGTCGACGTTCGCCGTGCTGCCGTGGCGGCACCGGGAGTCGGGCGCCACGGCGCGGCTGATCTGCGACGTGGCCGACCCCGACGGGACGCCGTTCGCGGGCGACCCGCGCGTGGCGCTGAAGCGCGTGATGGCCCGCGCGGCGGAACGCGGCTACACGATGTCGGTCGGCCCCGAGGCCGAGTTCTTCCTGTTCAAGCGGGACGCGCAGGGCAACCCGACCGTCGACACGCACGACAGGGCGCGCTACTTCGACGTGGCGCCGTCCGACCTCGGCGAGGAGACGCGGCGGGACATCGAGGACACGCTCGCGCAGATGGGCTTCAAGCTCGAGGCGTCGCACCACGAGGTGGCGATCGGGCAGCACGAGATCGACTTCCGGCACGACGATCCGCTGACGACGGCCGACAACCTGATCACGTTCCGCTGGGTGGTGCGGGTGATCGCCGCCGAGCACGGCATGCACGCGACGTTCATGCCGAAGCCGATCTTCGGCGAGAACGGCTCGGGCATGCACGTCAACCAGTCGCTGTCGAAGGACGGGGCGAACGCGTTCTTCGCTGCCGACGGCGACCTCCAGCTCTCGGACGACGCCCGGGCCTACATCGCGGGCCTGCTCACGCACGTCAAGGGCATCACCGCGATCGCGAACCCGATCGTCAACTCCTACAAGCGGCTCGTGCCCGGCTACGAGGCCCCCGTCTACGTGGCGTGGTCGCCCGGCAACCGCTCCGCCGCGATCCGCGTGCCGGCGAAGCGGGGCAACTCGACCCGCGCCGAGCTCCGGACGCCCGACCCCTCGACGAACCCCTACCTGGCCTTCGCGGTGATGCTGGCCGCCGGGATGGACGGCATCGAGAAGGGCCTGACGCCGCCCGCGCCGGTCAACAAGAACATCTACCACCTGAGCGACGCCGAGTCGGCGGAGCTCGGGATCGAGAGCCTGCCGCACACCCTGTCCGCGGCGCTCGACGCCCTCGAGGCGGATCCGGTGCTGACCGAGGCGCTCGGCGCCCACATCACCGACGCCTACCTCACCGAGAAGCGGGCCGAGTGGGCCGAGTACCGCGCCCAGGTGCACCAGTGGGAGATCGACCAGTACATGGAGAGCTTCTAGCGCAGAAAAGTTGGGCCCGGAGCCTCACGCTCCGGGCCCGCTCCAGTAGGGTTCGACCCATGGGCGCGACGGACAGCCAGCATGGGAACGGCCGGGTCGAGGTGGAGATCCCGCGACAGGTCGACAAGCCGTGGGGTCACGAGATCATCTGGGCCCTGACCGATCGCTACTGCGGCAAGGTGCTGCACGTCGAGGCGGGCGAGGCACTCTCCCTCCAGTACCACGAGCAGAAGGACGAGACGCTCTACCTCCTGAGCGGCGTCGCCGAGGTCGAGTCCGGCTCGCTCGGCGGCGAGCTCGCGGCCGTCCGGGCGGAGGCGGGCTGGTCGCTCCACGTCACGCCTCGCACGGTGCATCGCCTCCGGGCCATCGAGACCTGCGACTTCCTCGAGGTCTCGACCCCCGACCTCGACGACGTCGTCCGCCTCGAGGACCGCTACGGGCGCTGAAGCCCGGTCGGCCCGATCTCAGCGTGCGGTGACGGCCTCCCAGGCCGCGGTCAGGATCGCCCACTCCTCGAGGGCGTCGAGGCGCTCCTCGGCGTGAGCGGACACGAGCCGGGCCTTCAACGC
>CADCWC010000243.1 GCA_902806305.1 uncultured Thermoleophilia bacterium
TGGAACGTCTCGCGCCGCAGCCAGAACATCGAGCCCGGCACGTGGTAGCGCTCGCCGCGCTCGATGCCGCCCGTCAGGTAGCTGCCGTCCGGCAGGTCCTCGCGCCAGTCGGCGGACCAGTGGAGCGGCGGGACGACGAGGCCGCCGGAGCGGGCCGCCGCGCGGAGGCAGATCTCGTGCGCCTTGATCGCGTCGAGGCCCACGGCCGCGTGCTCGCCGTGCCACTCGAGCGTCCCGAGCGGCAGGTAGACGAGCGGCGCCGCCGCCAGCGCGGCGGCGATCTCCCACGGGAAGCACTCCTCGTAGCGCACGGTGCGCGGCGTGTCGCCCACCGTCAGACGGCCACGGGCGGCAGACCGAGCTCGGCCAGGGTCGCCGCGGTCGGCGCGCCGTCGGCGCCGAGGCCGCGCGCGGCGTAGTAGGCGTCGATCATGGCCCGCAGCCGCTCCGCCGGGAGCCGCGCCTCCCGTCCCGACGCCACGGTGAGCCCCTCGTCGAGGAACCGGGCGGGCAGCCAGTCGTCGGCGGCCGTGGCGCCGAAGCGCGCGTTCAGACGCCGCTTGGCGACCACGATCCGCCGCGCGGTCGTGGCGAGCTCGTCGCCGTCGACCTCCCACCCCGTCACGGTCGAGAGCAGCGCCGCCCACTCCGGGAACGGGTCCTGGAAGACGCCGCGCAGGAACTTGCAGAGGATCAGCGAGTCCATGGCGGCCGCCCGGTCCTCGCTCGTGACCGCCGCCGCCACGTGCGCCGCGCCGCCGTGCAGGCGGTCGTGGCCGCCCGCGAAGTCCGCCTCGTAGGCGCCCGAGCGGTTGTGGTCGGCCCCGCGCGCGTTGACGGCCAGGCCGAGCGCCATCGCCTGCAGCGTCCGCGGCTCGTAGCCGGGCAGCTCGAGGCCCTTCACCTGGGCCGCGAAGCGGATCGAGTCGCCGCCCACGACGGCCGCCATCCGCCGCGAGCCCTCGGCGAGCAGCGCCCCGACGCCCTCGCGCGCCGCGGTGAGCTCGACGGCCCGGTGGAGGGCGGCGGCGTCGCCGAAGCGCAGCCACGGCTCGTCGAGCAGGCCCTGCTCGACGCACTCCATCGCGAAGGCGATGGTGCCGCCGGTGGAGATCGTGTCGAGGCCGAGCGCGTCGCAGCGGCGGCTCGCCGTCAGGACGGCGTCCGGATCGGTCACGCCGCAGAGCGGTCCGAGCGCGAACACGCTCTCGTACTCGACCCGCACCTTGCCGCCGCCCGACGCGGCGTAGAAGTGCGCACAGCCGATCGTGCACGCCGCGCACGAGGCGCGCGCGACGCGGCGCTCCGGTCCGAGGTCCTCCGCGGCCAGATCGGCCGCCTGCGGGTGGCTCGAGGCCTGGAAGTTCCGCGTCGGCAGGGTCGACAGCGCGTTGAAGGCGAGCAGGTTCGCCAGGGTGCCGAGCTCCCGGTACTTCGCCGTCGCGGGGCCGAGCGAGCGGGTGCGCAGGTCGGCCGCCGCCCGCAGCACGCCGTCGGGATCCGCGGGGCGCACCTTCGTGACCGGGCGCACGGCGACGGCCTTCAGGAGCTTCGCGCCGAGCACGGCGCCGAGCCCGCCGCGCCCCGCGTGCCGACCGTCGGTGGAGATCGTGGCGTAGCGGACGAGCCGCTCGCCCGCCGGTCCGATCGCCGCGACCCGGTAGGCGCGGCCGAGGCGGGCCCGCAGCTCCTCCTCCGTGTCGGCCGCGCCGCGACCCCAGGTGTCGCCCGCGGGCTCGAGCCGCACCTCGTCACCTTCCACGACGAGCACGGACGGCGCGGCGCAGCGTCCGTGCACGACGATCGCGTCGTGCCCCGTGCCCTTGCCCGCGATCGCGAAGTGGCTGGAGGCGAGCGCGTCGGAGGGCAGCCCGGTGAGCGGGGAGAGCGCCACGACGGCCAGCTTCGCGCTGGTGGTGAGCGGGGTGCCCACCAGCGGCGAGAAGACGAAGGCGAGCGGAGCCGCCGCGTCGAGTGGGTCGACGCCCGCCGGGGCCAGGCGGTCGAGCAACCAGGAGCCCAGACCGGCGCCGCCGATCGTGGCCCGCAGCACGTCGTCGGGCAACGGCAGCGCCTCGGCGGTCCCGGTCCCGAGGTCGACGACGAGGGCACGTCCGAAGTAGCCGCCCGGCGTCATCCGCCCGCCTCGGCGCTCAGGAAGCTCACGGTCTCGCCACCCGCCAGCGGCACGTCCGGGTCGCCGCTGATGCGGTCGCCGTCGACGGCCGCGACCACGTGCCGGTCGAGCTCGAGGCCGACGGCCGCCGCCGCGCGCGCGACCGAGGAGGCGAGGACCTCCACGGGCGCCCGGACACCGACCGGGCGGAGGGTGCCGAAGCGGGCCACGGACACGGCCGGCTCGGGCTCCGCATGGGCCCGCTCGTAGTCCTCGCGGCCGTTCAGGTTCCGCAGCGACGCGAGCGTGGGGTCGGCGGTGCGGAGCGCGGGATCGTGGAGCAGGGCCGCCTCGTCGAGCCGGCGCACGTCGAGCTGGTCGAGGAGGTACGCCGGCCGGAGGCGGTCCTGCTCGAGCAGGGCGGCCACGCGGGCCGCGACCGCCGTCCGGTAGGCGGCGGCGAGCGGGTGGCGGTGCCCGTGCGCCTCGGGCAGCACCGCGTCGGCGGGTCCCTGGCCGTCGTCGCCGTCCAGGGCGCCGAGGACGCGGCGGACGAACGCGGGATGGAGGAGCGGCACGTCGACGGCCGACAGGTAGACCGCCTCGGCGCGGCCGTCGAGCGCGGTCAGGCCCGCGTGCAGCCCGGCGAGCGGGCCGCGCCCCTCGACCGGGTCCTCGGCCACCTCGACGTCCGCAGGCAGGGCGGGCAGCACCTGGTCCGGGGCCCGCACGACGACCACGGGCCCGTCCACGACGCGCCCCACGAGCCCGACCACCCGGCGCAGCAGCGTCGACCCGTGCCACGGCAGGAGCGCCTTGGGCGACCCCATGCGCGACGATCGGCCGCCCGCGAGGACGATGCCCGCACGGCGCTCCACGCGGCCAGTGTAGCTCCGGCGCGACGATCGGCCGGGCGACGTCAGGCGGCGGGGGCGATGTCGAGCAGCGCCCGACGATCGCCGAGCTCGGCCACGATCGCGGCGCGCTGCCCGTCGAGCGAGAATCGCGACCCCGAGCCGAGGCGGTACTGCTCGTCGCGCCTCTCGAGGATGTGCACGAAGAGCTCCACGAGCTGCGGCCGGAACTGGGTGCCGGCACAGCGCCGGAGCTCGGCGATCGCGGCCTCGGGGGTCAGCGCCCCACGGTAGGAGCGCGACTGCGTCATCGCGTTGTAGGCGTCGGCCAGGCCGATGATCGCCGACGCCTCCGGGATCTCCGCACCGGACAACGCGTCGGGGTACCCGCGACCGTCGAGCCGCTCGTGGTGGTGGCGGATGATCGTCGGCACGTCCCCGAACATCGCCGCCTCCCCGGCGATCCGCTCACCGACGATCGGGTGGCGGCGGATCTCCTCCCACTCGCGATCGTCGAGACGCCCCGGCTTGTTCAGCGTCTCGGTGGTGACGCCGATCTTGCCGACGTCGTGGAGGAGAGCGGCGAGCTGCACCTTCGACACGTCCGCGGGTGGCAGTCCCGCCGCCTCGGCCAGGTCGCGCGCGTACACCGCCACGGCGGCGGAGTGACCTGCGGTGTAGGCGTCCCGGGCGTCGAGGGCCCGGATCAGCGCGAGCGCGAGCGCCATGTTGTTCTGGGCGAACTGCTGGGCCAGGGCGGTCTTGTCGCGGTACAGGCGCAGCAGCGCGTTGGCGGCCAGCAGCGGGATCAGCGAGAAGAGCAGCACCACGAGCGACGCCTCGTCGTAGCCGTAGGCGAGGACGATGATCAGCGGCACCGGGAAGAAGACGCCGCTCCCCGCCACGAGCAGCACCATCGTCAGGTGCTGGCGCAGCGGCCGCACACCCCGGACGACGGCCACGAACGAGTTGCCGACGAAGTTGGCCGCGAAGGCGGCGACGGCGGCCAGGACGGCCTGCGCGGCGTAGTCGCCGAGGTCGCGCGACGCGTCGAGCGGCCCCACGCTCAGGGCCGCGAAGCCTGCCGCCACGCCGGACGTCACGTAGACGCCGACGTAGGAGAACCAGCGCAGGTACGGCTTCCGGGCGTCGCCGAGCATGGCGCAGAGGCCGACGATCGCCGCGCCGAGCGGCCCCACCGTGAGCGCGGCCAGGATGCAGAGCGCCGATCCGGCCGAGGCCACGAGCCGGCCGCTCAGCCGGGCGCCCTGCAGCTCGGCCACCGCGGCGCACAGGCCGAGGGCCACGACGGTGGCGACGTCGACCTCGTCGCGGGCGAACGCGGCCGCCAGCCCGGCCGCGAGCGCGCCGACGACCACGAGCGGGACGGCGGCGGCCCACGAGCGTGGATCGATGACGCGCACGCGTCCCCTTTCCGTGGTCCCCACGTTGAAGTTGCAGCCCGCGGACGACACAGGGACCCTCTTCGGAAGCTATCACCGGTTTCGGACCGTCACAACGGGACCCCTGCTCAAGCCGCCGCACCGGCGAGCCGGTACCTCACCTGCAGGGAACGCCGCAGACGCTCCGCCCGCCGGAGCCCCGCAGCACCACCGAGCGCGCTTCCCCACCGCCCGCCAGACCCGCCCACCCGATCGCCGGAGGATCTCCCATGCTCAAGGTCAAGCTGTTCTCGCTGTGCTCGCTCGTCGCCTCGCTCGCCACCGTGTCGGGGTTCTGCAAGACCTGGTAGCAGCCCGCCGGGCCCCGCCCGGAGCGCCACGCTCCAGCCGCTGAAGGGCCGCCCACGGGCGGCCCTTCGGCGTTCTCCGGCCGCCTGCGCCCGGACTCAGTCGTCGTCGTCGTCGCCGGGCCGGTCCTCGTCGCCGCCCGAGTCGCCGGAGCCGGAGGAGCCCGACGAGCCGCGCCCCCGACCACGCCCTCGACCGGAGCTCCCGTCGTCGTCGGCCGTGGAGTCGTCGTCGCCGGCCGTCCGCGGCGGGGCGGCCGGCGGCGTCGTGACGGACGGCGGACGCGTACGTGTCAGACCGGTCGCCGTCGGCGCCCCGGCGGGATCCGCCGTCGTGGGGGGCGCCGTCCTCGTCGCCGGAGCGGTCGTGGCCGCCGCTCGGGCGGTCGACGTGACGGTCGTCGTGACGACCTGCGCCTCCAGGCGCGCGCCGAGTCGGCCGAGCCCGTCGTCGTCGGGTCCGGAGGCGTCCAGCAGGGCCGCGCCCGCCGCGAGGCCCGCGCCCGCCACGACGACCATCGCCGCGAGGAACGCGAGCAGGCGGGGCAGACGATCACGCCTCACGGACGGAGCCTACCGGGGTCGGGCCGACCGTGGGGGTGCGACCTCGGGCGTCGTCGGGCCGCCGCTTGGCAGGCCGCGCCGGCGGCGCCAGGACACGCCAGACGCCGGCGCCCGACACGAGCCCGACCGCGACGAGGTAGAGGGCGAGCGCCCCGGGCCGGCCGCTGTCCGTGCCGGCCTCGAGCCCGTGCACCGTCGCGAGCACGAAGACGAGGTAGGCCGACCGGTGGAGGCGCCGCCAGGCCGTCGTGCCGATCCGCCGCCGCAGCCGGAAGGAGGCGACGAGGACGACGCACAGGTCGGCGGCCACGACGCCGAGCGCCGTGGGCAGCGGCCGGTAGTCGATCAGCCCCGGCACGAACAGCGCGAGCGGGGTGACCTCGACGGTCCGGTCGAGGACGAGCGCGACGCCGTGCGCGGCGAAGGCGAGGAGCCCGACGAGCGACAGGAAGCGGTGGACGCCGGTCACCGCCGCCGGACGGAGCCGCGCGAACGGCCGCGCCCTGAGCACGAGCCCGGCCAGCACCGTGGCCACGAGCGCCACGTAGGCGAGGAGGCCCGAGGCCCGGGCGAGCAGCCAGAAGGTCGGGTCGTTCCTCATCGCCCGACCGCCGTCGATCGGCGCGCCGGCGCAGGGCGGAGACCACCGGCCCGGAGGGTCCGGCCGTCGTCCGTCACGATCACCGCCGGGATGCCCTCGCGATCGGCCTCGGCCCGAGCCGCCTCGGCGCCCGCCAGGAAGAGCGCCGTGGCGGTCACCTCGGCCGCTGCCGCAGTCGCGGCGCAGACGGAGACACGCAGGATGTCGGAGGCGGCCGGACGCGCGGTGCGCGGGTCGATCAGGTGGTGGCGCTCCTGTCCGGCCTGCCGCCAGCGACGCCGGTCGCGGCCTGAGGTCGCCAGCCCGCCGACCGGCAGGCCGAGCGTCACGACGCCGTCGGGCGTCGCGAGGCCGACGGGCCACCCGGCATCGTCGGCGCGCGCCGTGGCCGCCAGGTCGCCGCCGATGTTGACGAGCGCCGGCCCGACCGGCTCGAGCAGCCGGACCGCGCGGTCCGCCGCCCAGCCCTTGGCGATCCCG
>CADCWC010000244.1 GCA_902806305.1 uncultured Thermoleophilia bacterium
CGGTGACGAGCGCGGCCCCCGGGCGGGCGTCGTACAGCACCCCGGTGAGGGCCTCGACCGTCGGCGCGAACGGGAAGGCCGCCGACGCGATGTCGAGCGCCCCGGCGACGCCGCGGGGCACGACCCCCGCCAGCACGAGCGGTAGCGTCACGAGCAGCGCGACGAGCGCGCCGCCCGCCAGGTCGCGGACCACCACGCCGATCAGGACGCCGACCGCGCCGACCGCACCGCCCGCGAGCAGCAGCACCGCGACGAGCGGCGCGAGGCGCGCGGGGGCCGGCGCGTCGAGCGCCAACGCCGCCCCGGCCACGAGGTAGGCCCCGGCCAGCAGCAGGCCGAGCACCATGGAGAGGAGCGCCACCAGGAGGACCTTCTCGGCGATCAGGACGGAGAGGCGTCGACGTCCGCGCGCGAGCCGGCCGACGACGTTCTCCTCCCGCTCGGCCGCCACCGCCCCGGCGCCGAGGAGCACGCCGACCAGCACCACCGCGACGGCGAGGACGGTCGCGACGGCGCGGTTCGCGAGCAGCGACCCCTCGCCGCCGACGCGACGCTCGGCCAGCACGATCGGGTGCGCCGTCGCGGCGAGCGAGCCGTCGGCGATGCCGAGCGCCGTCTTCGCGTCGCGTGCGAAGTCGAGGATGCCCTCGAGCCGCTCGCGATCCACGGCGTCGTCCGTGCCCGCGAGCTGGTCCTCGACCAGCTCGGCCGTCCGGTCGAGCCCGAGGATGTCCACGTCGCGGCCGAGGACGCGGGTCTCGCCGCCGGTCACGAGCAGGCCGAGGTACTCGACGTTCTGGCGCAGCAGCTCGCGCTGGAACGCGGTGTTGAGGGCGAACACGAGCGCCTGCGTCTCGCGGGCGGCCCGTTCGGCCACGGCCCCGTCGCGGGTCGTGAGGAGGATCTCGGGCGACCGGAAGCCGCTCTGGACGTCGAGCACGAAGCCGGGCGGCACGGTCAGCGTCGCCACGACGCGCCCGGCGTCGAGCGCGTCGGCCGCCTCGGCCTCGTCGAGCTCGACGAGCTCGACCCGCCGACGGACGTCGTCGAGCAGCGCGCCGACGTCGACCTCCTCCTGCCCCAGGCGGATGCGGTCGGGCAGGTCGGCGCGGTCGACGAGCGCCACCCGTGGACGCTCGCCGGCCTCCCGGGTGACGACGGCGACGAGGCCGGCGAGCAGGATCGGGTAGACGGCCAGGACGAGGAGCAGCGCGGGCGACCGGCGGAGGATCCGCAGGTCCTTCGCGAGCAGCGTGCCGATCGACCTCATCGGGCCACCTCCCGCTCGTGGTCGTCGAGGAACCGGACGAAGGCGCGCTCGTAGCCGTCGTCGCCGACCCCGGCCCGGCGGGCGAACTCCGCGACCGTGCCCGAGAACGCGCAGCGGCCCTCGTGCAGGATCAGCAGGCGATCGGCGTGGATCACCTCCTCCAGGTTCTGGGTGGTGAAGACGACGGCGCCCGACCGCTCGCGGACGGCCGCGAGCAGGTCCCACAGGAGGAGTCGCTGACGTGGGTCGAGCGCGGCCGTCGGCTCGTCGAGCAGCACGACGTCCGGCGCCCCGAGCAGACCGACGGCGACGTTGACCCGCTGCTGCTGGCCGACGGACAGCGTGCCGCAGAGCCGATCGGCGACGTCCTCGAGGTCGGATGCCGCGAGCAGGCCCGCGGCCGCCCCCGCCGGATCCTCGAGCCCGTCGAGGCGCGCGAACAGCTCGAGGTTCTCGCGCGGGGTCATCCGACGGTAGAGCGCCGCCCGCTGGGGGACGAAGCCGCTCCGCCCCGAGGCGCCGTGCACGCGTCCCTCGTCCGGCGTCGCCGCTCCGGCGAGCAGGCCGAGCAACGTCGTCTTCCCCGCCCCGTTCGGGCCGATCAGCGCGTGCGTCTCGCCGGCCCGGACCGCGACGGAGAGACCACGGAGGGCCCACCGGCCGCGAAAACGACGCCCGGCGCCGACCGCCTCGATGAGCGCGTCCGTCACCGAGCGTGAGTAGACTCGCCCGAAGCGTGAACGCCTCTCGCCCCGATCCCCTCCGTGACGCGCGCCCCGCCGGGCGGCCCGTCCGGGAGTCGCCCGTCGGGGAGACGAAGACGCCGCATCCGGGCCACAATACCACCCCCCTCTACCGCCCCTCCGAGCGCCGCGGACAGGGCGCGCGGCGGCGTCGGGACCCCGCCTGGGATCGTCCCGTGCGACGTCGCCGGCGCCCGGACGGCGGCTCCCGCGCCGACCGGCCGCGGACGCCCCGTGGGCAATGGCGCGGCCCGCGTCGCCCCCGCCGCCGCACGCCGGGCGCCGAGCTCCGCAGGCTGCGCCGCCTGATCGCGATCGGGCTCGTCCTGATCGTCTCGGCCGTGACGCTCGGGTCGACGCTCCGCTCCGGCGACGCGCCGACGGACGACGCGGACACACCCGGTCCGCGGCCCGCGACCGCCCTCCTGCCCTCCGGGCCGCCGAAGCCCCAGCGGCTCGCGCTCCACGACGGCGTCCAGCTGTGGGTCCCGATCGAGCAGAGCCGGATCACCGCGACGCTCTACCACCGGGTGGTCGGCGGTCGCGCGCTCGACCTCGAACCACAGGGCCGGCTCCTCAACGCGGGCCTCGTCAAGGGCCTCGGCCGCAAGGTCTGGGATCCCTCCGACGCGCAGGGTCCGGAGTACCTGGTGAGCGGCTCGACCGACTCCGTCGACGTCGGCGCGGTGGCCGGGACGCAGGTCTACTCGCCCGTCGACGGCCAGATCGTCGCCATCCAGCCGAACATCGTCAACGGCAAGCTGAACGGCTCCTACATCTCGATCCAGCCGCACGACAACCCCGGCCTCGTGATCGTCGTGTCCCACGTCCTCGAGCGGCCGGCCGGGGAGCTGTACGTGGGCAAGGAGGTCTACGCCGGGCCGGGCGGGGACGGCCCGACGCTGATCGGCACGGTCGAGGATCTGTCGGACGTGATGGAGCAGGAGCTCGCGCGGTTCACCCAGGACGTCGGCAACCACGTCCACCTCGAGGTCCAGCGGAGCACGGCCATCCCGATCCCGTGAGGATCCTCTTCCTGGCCGACGTCTTCGGGACGCCCGGCCTGGCGGCGGTGGAGCGGCTCCTGCGTTCGCTGCGCGCGGAACTCGATCTCGACCTCGTGATCGCGAACGCGGAGAACGTCGCGGACGGCGCCGGGCTGACGGCCCGGCTCGGCGATCGGCTGCTCGCCGCGGGCGTCGACTGCCTGACGCTCGGCAACCACACGTGGCGGCGGCAGGGCGTGGGCCCGTACCTGGTCGGGGCCACCCGGGTCGTCCGGCCCGCGAACTACCTCGCCTCCCTGCCCGGTCGCGGACTGGCCGTCGTCGAGGCGCGCGGCGGCGAACCGGTGGCGGTGCTGAACCTGCTCGGCCGCTACGCGCTCGAGCCGGCGCGGTCGCCCTTCGAGGGGGTCGACGCGCTCGTGGCCGAGGCGGCCCGGTCGACGCCGGTCATCGTGCTCGACATGCACGCGGAGGCCACGAGCGAGAAGGTGGCCATGGGCTGGCACCTCGACGGTCGCGTGACGGCCGTGATCGGAACGCACACCCACGTGCAGACGAACGACGCCCGCGTGCTGCCCGGAGGGACGGCCTACATCACGGACGCAGGCATGTGCGGCCCGCACGACTCGGTGATCGGCGTCCGCAAGGACATCATCCTGCGCCGGTTCCTGACACAGCTCTCCCAACGCAACGAGCCGGCGTCAGGAGACGTCCGACTCGAGGGCGTGCTGATGTCGTGTGACGGCTCCGGCCGGGCGACGGCGGTCGAGACCTTCCGTCGCCCGGCCGAGTAGAGCTGCTCGGGTCAGACCCGGTCGCCGCGCGTGCCGACGTTGCCGGTCGTCGAGCGACCGACCGTCGTGTCGGCCCCGTGGTCATCGCCGCGGGAGACGTAGCCCGCGCCGAGGCCGGCCAGGGCCAGCGCGAAGTGCAGCACGTGGTCGGCGCCGTTCACCGGGATGATGCCGAGCACGTTGTCGCCCTGGATGACGCCGACGATGGCGACGACCAGGTAGACGGCGCCGAAGGCGAGCGCGAAGGTCTTCGCGGTGGAGCGGCGGCGGAAGGCCGCGAGCCCGAGCGCGCCGGACGCGAGATGCACGAGGTTGTGCGTGCCGTTGATCTCGAACCCGAGCAGGCTGTCGCCCTCGACGTCAGAGCCGAAGTCGAAGTTGGACTCCACCAGGAAACCCAGGATGCCGATCAGGAGCAGCACCGCTCCCGCGACAAGTGAGTACCACTGGGCCGGTGTACGTTCGTCGTTCCGCATGTACAGATCCTCCTGCGTGCTGATGGTCGGGCCAGGACGTGCGCCGTCGCCGTGCCGCAACCCCCGCGCCGCCGGTCGACGGAACACCGTCACGGGCGTTGCCTGGGGAACGTACGGCTCGCGGTCGGCTTCTCCTCCTGATCCGCGGTCTTGCCGGTCGCTGACGCGTCCGGTGGGCCATTCGCGCGAACGGCCTACGCCGGTTGATGCCCCCTCTGACGGGCGTCAATCACGGCCCGGCGAAAGATCGTGGGCGCCGCCGGCCACCGTTTCCAGAGACGCGAGTGGTCGGATTCCCGAGGCGGTGCAGGAGCTCCGTCCGACGCGTCGAACAGACTGGACGCCATGGTGACTGCCGCCACCATCGCGGTGCTCCTGGCCGCGCTCGTGCTCCTCAACATCGAGGCGTGGCGACGCCGCACCACCGCGGAGCTCCGGGCGGACCAGCGACGGCGCGTGGCGGCGGAGCGGGCGTGGGAAGCGGTACAGCTGCTCGAGCGCGAGGCCGCGTAGAACCCTCGGCGTCGCGTGGTCCTGCCGGCCGGCAGCCTGCCGGGACGGCCCGTCAGACGCCGACCGGCCGCGGCTCGAGCTCCGCGGGCGCCTCCCGGCGCTCCGGCTCGACGGGCGGCGGTGGCGGCGGCGGCGCGGGTTCCTCCTCGACGGCAGGCCGCGTCGCCAGCAGGGCGACGGCCGCGAACGGCACGAACCAGGGGATGTAGAGGTAGAACCAGTGTGTGAGGACGATCTGGAACCCGACGAGCAGGGCCCCTGAGAGGGCCGCCACCCGCACCACGTCGAGACGCCACGGCAGCAGGTAGAGCGCCGCGGCGGCGACGACGAGCGCGAGCTTCAGCGCCTTCTGCGGCGCGGCCAGGTCCGGGAAGCCGGGGTAGCCGCCCCAGTCCCAGATCGAGAAGGGTGACGGGCGCTCGAGCTGCCAGCCGAACGTGCGGTCCCAGAACGTGCCGATCGCCCCCGGGCCGTCAAGGGCGACGAGCAGGCCGAACGAGACGACCACCGACAGCCCCATTCCGGCCACGACCCGCAGGCCGCCGGCGCCCAGGCGGAGCACGTCGAGGACCCGCCGACCGATAGCCGGGCGGGGCTGCGGCTCGTCGCCGACCGTGTCGGCGCGGCGCCGTGAGGACGGGCGGTCGGCCCGGATCCAGAGCGGGACGAGGAGCAGCGGCGCGAACTTCGCGAGCGCGGCGCAGCCGAGCAGGAACCCGCGTGCCGTCGGGTACGAGAAGAGCGCGAGCCCCCAGGCCAGGAAGGCCGCGATCACGGCGTCGTTCGAGTTCGACGAGAGGGCGTAGGTCGTGAAGGGGAAGGCGGTCCAGAGGAACACGGCGGCCGCGGCGAGCCGCACGCCGCCCAGCCTGAGCCCGGCCACCGCGAGCCCCGCGGCGGCGAGCAGGTCGAAGAGGAACGCCGTGCCGTGCGCGGCCGGCAGGTCGTCCCAGAGCCCGGTCCAGCCGAGCGCGGCCGTCATCGGCACGTAGGAGGCGTACATGACCGGACCGTAGGTGTCGCCGCGCTCCACGGGCGACTCGCAGGCGCCCGAGGGTTGGATGTACGCCTGCCACGAGCCGTCGCTGTAGCGCTTCCCGCAGTGCTGCTCCGTCCGCTTCGGCATCGTGCCGTAGGGGTTCGAGCCCTCCACGATCCGGTCGGCGCCGACCACGCTCGCGTAGCCGACGTCGATCACGTTCGAGGACCAGTAGTTGAGGCCGCCGCGGAAGCCGAGCGCGAACACGGCCAGGCCCGCGACGAGCCAGATCGGCCAGCGCGTCGCGTAGAGCGGCCGGTGGCGCCGCCCGAGGCCGATCGCCAGGAGCCGCCCGAAGAGGTACACGAGCGGCGGATAGGCGAGCGGGACGGACCAGAACACGAGGCCCTCGTTGAAGAGCAGGAGCGACACCGTGAACGAGGCCAGCATCAGCACGTCCAGGTTGCGGAGCGACAGGATCCGCCGCCAGTCGAACAGGCCGAGGACGAACAGGCCGAGCAGCGGGAAGAGGATCTCGGCGTCGTTGATGCGGCGGCCGAACGAGCCCTTGTTGCCGCGGG
>CADCWC010000245.1 GCA_902806305.1 uncultured Thermoleophilia bacterium
GAGCAGGCCGAGCGACGTCGGGTCGGCCGACACGACGGCCAGGCCGCCCGCGGCGCCTGCCGCCTCGCACAGGGCCGGGGCGTCCTCGACGGCGCCGAGGAAGTTCGGCTGCTGCAGGAGCAGGCAGCCGACGTCGTCGCCGAGCGCGTCGCGCAGCGCGTCGACGTCGGTGAGGGCGCCCTGCAGCGGCACCTCCTCCACGGTCAGGCCGAGGCCCTCGGCGTAGGTGCGGATCACGCCGCGGGTGTGCGGGTGCACCCCGCGGGAGACGAGCACGCGGCTGCGGCCCGTGTGGGCCGCGCCCAGCGCCACGGCCTCGGTGGCCGCCGTCGGGCCGTCGTAGATCGACGCGTTCGCCACGTCGAGGCCGGTCAGCTCGGCGATCGCCGTCTGGAACTCGAAGATGGCGGTCAGCGTGCCCTGGGAGACCTCGGGCTGGTACGGCGTGTAGGCGGTCTGGAACTCGGAGCGGTTGCAGACCCACTCCACGCACGCGGGCACGTGGTGGTCGTAGACGCCTGCGCCGAGGAAGGAGAGCTCGGACGAGAAGCCGCGGTTCCGGGCCGAGAGCTCCTCCAGGTCGCGCATGAGCTCGAGCTCGGACAGCGGCGGCGGGACGTCGAGACGGCCGTCGAAGCGCACGGCCTCGGGGATGTCGGCGAACAGGTCGTCGATCGTCTCGACGCCGATCGTCTCCAGCATGGCGGCGCGGTCGACGTCGGTCGTCGGGGTGTAACGCACGTGGTCGGGCTCCTCAGGGGTCGGGCGATCGGGCGGCGCGGAGGCCGCTACTGCTCCTCGAGCAGGGTTCGGTAGCTCGCGGCGTCCAGCAGGCTCTTCGCGTCCTCGGCGTCGTCGAGCCGGACGCGGGCCAGCCACCCCTCCCCGTACGGGTCGGAGTTGACGAGGTCGGGCGTCTCGACGACGGCGTCGTTGACGGCCGTGACCTCGCCGCTCAGCGGGGCGATCACGTCCGAGACCGCCTTCACGGACTCGAGCTCGCCGTAGGGGCTGTCGGCGGTGATGCGGTCGCCGACGGCGGGCGGCTCGAAGTAGACGACCTCGCCGAGCGCGTCCTGCGCGTACCAGGTGATCCCGAACGTGGCTTCCCCGCCGTCCAGGCGGACCCAGTCGTGCTCGCGGTGGTAGCGCAGGTCGTCGGGGTAGGACTCCTCGGCGGCCATCGGTTCCGTCAACTCTCCTTCTTGGCTTGCGGCTGGTAGAGCGGCTTGGCGGCGACCTCGGCGTCGCGCCGGCGGCCACGGACGTCGAGCACGAGCGCGGTGCCGACCGCCGCGGAGGCCGCGGCGACGTACCCGAGGCCGATGCCCTCGTCGAGGCTCGGCGACAGCGTGCCGCTCGTCACCGTCCCGACCTCGCGGTCGCCGTGGTACAGCGTCAGGCCGGCCCGCGGGATCCCGCGCTCGAGCATCCGGAACGCCACCAGGCGTCGCTTGGGTCCGGCCTGGCGGGTGCGGCGCAGGACGTCGGCGCCGCGGAACTCCTTGCCCTCGACGTCGAGCGCGCAGACCCAGCCGAGGCCCGCCTCGACCGCGTTCGTCCTCGGGCCGATGTCGGCGCCGTGCAGGGGGTAGCAGACCTCCAGGCGCAGCGTGTCGCGGGCGCCGAGGCCGCACGGCACGACGCCGTGCTGGCGCTGCAGGAGCAGGGCGTCGAACAACCGCTCCGTCTCCTCGGCGGCGCACAGGAGCTCGACGCCGACCTCGCCCGTGTACCCCGTGCGCGCCACCTGGCAGCGCACGCCGCCGACGGTGGCCTCCACGACGTGGAACGGCTTCAGGTCGTCGACGGGCGGGTCGCCACGGCCCCAGACGCCCGCGAGCACCTCGAAGGCGGCCGGGCCCTGGAGGGCCAGCATGCCCCACTCCGGCGAGCGGTCGACGAGCTCCACCCCCGGCGGCACGTCGCGGGCCAGGTGCCGGCGGTCGGCGTCGGTGTTGGCGGCGTTCACCACGAGCAGGAAGCGCAGCGGGCTCATCCGGTAGACGATCAGGTCGTCGACGATCCCGCCCCGGTCGTTCGTGAGCAGCGTGTACTGCGCCTGGCCGTCCTCGGTCAGGCGCCCGAGGTCGTTCGACAGCTGCGTCTGCAGGTACGCCTCGGCGCCCTCGCCGGACACCTCGAGCTGGCCCATGTGCGAGACGTCGAACAGGCCGGCGCGGGCCCGCACGGCGCGGTGCTCCTCGTTGATGCCGGTGTAGAAGACCGGCATGTCCCAGCCGCCGAACTCCACCATGCGCGCCCCGAGCTCGACGTGCCGGGCGTGCAGGGGCGTGCGGCGCAGCGTGCTGGTCATGCGGGGCGGGCCGAGCCGGCCGCGGGGACCGGGACAGGGCGCGGTGTCGAGCCGCGGAAGGATACCGCGTGCGCGACGGCGTTCGCGGTCCGCGCCTCGTCCGGCGTCAGCGCGCCGATCCCGCACAGGTAGGTGAACTCGTCGCGCAGATGGGTGCGCATCATCTCCGGCCCGTCGGTGGAGACCGTGACGCGCACCCCCGCCTCCAGGAAGGTCCGGAACGTCTCGACGACCTCCTCGTCGCCGGACATGGCGCCCGTCAGCAGGTTCGACGTGGGGCAGATCTCGAGCACGGTGCCGGTCTCGGCCAGCGTCCGCGTCAGCTCGGGGTCACGCGCGGCGAGGATCCCGTGGCCGATGCGGTCCGGCCGCAGGTGCTCCAGCACCTCGCCGACCTCCTCCGCGAAGCCCTCCTCGCCGACGTGGATGGTCACGCCGAGACCCGCGTCGCGCGCCTCGTCGACGAGCCCCGCCAGGTCGCGGTACGGGTAGGGCCCCTCGCTGCCCGCGGGGCGCGGCCCGGCGATGTCGATGCCGACGACCCCGCGGGCCCGGTAGCGGATCGCGCGCTCGACGATGACGGCGTTCTGCTCGGGCGTGAAGGTCCGGTCCATCATCAGGATCAGCCCGGCCCGGACCTGCGGGTACTCGAGCGCGGCCCGGTCGAGCCCGCGGATGGCCGCCATCACGATGTGGTCCAGATCGCGCTCGCCGCCGCGATTGCGCTTCATCGGGTTGAACCGCACCTCGCAGGTCGTGATCCGCTGCGAGCGGTAGGCGCCGCCGATCATCCCGTGCACCGACAGCTCGACGGCCAGCGGGCTCGACTGGATCAGCTCCGTCAGGTGGTAGATCCGGTCCAGGCCGGCCAGCCCGTCGACGCCGCGGGGGTCGGCGATCGACGTCAGGTCGCGGAACTCCCAGTAGTCCTTCGTCGGGAGGGCGATGCCCTGCACGTGCGCGGTCTCCCAGAGGACGTGCGGCGGCACGGAGCCGCCCAGGTGGGCGTGCAGCTCCGCGAGCTCGTCGCCGGGATCGAACGGGGAGACGGCGACCGACACGACCGGAACCGTACCGCGTCGAGCGGGCGGCCTCCGATGACCGGCCGAGCGGCGTGCCGGGCGCGGGATCCGGGAGCAGGAACCACGCGGGTTCGCGAGATTCGGCCCCGCGCGCGCCCCCGTCTGCGGTTCGGCGCCTTGCGACGGGGTGAACGGGTGCGTGTAGTCTGCCGCGCTCTCGCCGCCCGGAGCGACCCGGACGGCCCCCGAAGGCCATGCGTCGAGCCCTGCCGACACCTCTCGCCCTGCCGTTCGTGCTCCTGGCGACCTGCACGCCGACCGCCGCGGCGGCACCGGAGCGGATCCTGTTCCCGGTCCTGGGGGGCGCAGACCACTACGGCGACGACTACGGCGACCCGCGCGGTCAGGGCAGCCACGAGGGCAACGACCTGATGGCGCCGCGTGGCCGCCCGGTGATCGCGGTCGCCGCGGGCGTCGTGAAGCTCCACCACAGCCCGCGGTCCGGGCCGATGCTCTACCTGCGGAGCCGGACGCGCGAGTTCGTCTACATCCACCTGAACAACGACCGGACGTCCGGCAACGACAACACCGGCGGCCCCGAGACGGCGTTCGCGCCGGGCCTCCGGAGCGGCAGCCGGGTCCGCGCCGGCCAGGTCATCGGCTACGTCGGCAACTCGGGCGACGCCGACTCGACCCCGCCACACCTGCACTTCGAGATGCGCTCTCACGGCGGCGGCCCGGTCAATCCGTACCGCCATCTGCGGGCCGCCCGGGTCGTGTTCGTGCCGGTCGCGCCGCGCCCGCCGGCCGACCGGCTCATCGCCGCCTCGGCGCCCGCCGGGATCCGGCTCACGCTCGTGGGCCGCCTGGCGTGGACGTCGCCCGGCCCCGACGGCGGACGGGTGGCCGTCCGCGTCCGCCGTGTCGTCACCGACGTGCCCGGCTGCCGCCCCATCGGGGTGCGGCGCCTCGTGGTGCTGCGGTCGACCCCCGCCGCGGCCGCCGGCCTCGCGGGCGTCGCGCCCGGCAGCGCCGTCCGGGTGACGACCGCGCCGGAGGAGCCGACCGTGGCCCGGCGTCAGCTCTTCCCGGCCACCTGGTCGGCCGAGACGGTCGCCGCGGGCTGACCGCCACCCGCCCGGTCGGCCCCGTCCGGCCACGGCGGACCTACCCTTCGCGGCGTGTTCCTCGGCCTTCGGCGCCATGACCTGCGCGACGCGCTGCTCGTGTGGGCCGTCTGGCTGGCCGCCGTGCTCGGCTTCGTCGCGGTGTGCGTCGCGGTCGGTCTGATCCCGTCCGGACCGGCCGAGAAGGGCATGCCCGGCGTCACGCGCATCGGCCCGCTGTGGCCGCTGCGCTCCTGGGACTTCGCCCGCTACGCCCGCATCGCGGTCGACGGCTATCCCGCCGGGCAGGTCGTCCGCGAGAACGCGTTCTTCCCGCTCTGGCCGGCGATCCTCGCCGCAGGCCGGCCGCTCGTGCACATGTCCGTGGTCGGCGGCCTCGTGGCCTGGGCCGCGGCGGCCGCCGCGTTCGTGGGCGTCGCGGCGCTCAACCCGGACGGCGACGCCCGTCGCACCGCGATCGCGCTGGCGCTGATGCCGGGGTCGTTCTCGCTCGCGCTCGCCTACCCCGACGGGCTCGCCCTGGCCGCCGCCGTCTGGGCCTGCGTCATCGCCCTCCGCGGGCCGCCGCTCGCCGCCGTCCCGCTCGCCCTCCTCCCCGCCCTGGCCCGCCCGAACGGCTTCCTCCTGGCCATCCCGCTCTACCTCATCGCCCGACGGCGCGGGACCCGGCTCGGCCTCGTGGCCGCGGCCGCGCCGCTCGTGGGGAGTGCGGCGGTGCACCTCCTGCTCTGGGCGCGGACGGACGACCCGCTGGCCTTCACGCACGCCCAGCGCTACTGGGACCGCGGCGGGCCCTGGATGCTGCCGTGGTCGCTTGTCCGGGTGCTCTGGACCGGACACCTGCAGACCGTCGCCGAGGCCGCCGTGGCCGCCCTCGTGATCTGGCTCTGCGTCCTGCTCTTCCGCCGCGGCGCGGCCTACCGGCCGTGGGCCTGGTACGCGGCGGCCGTGCTGGCGCTGTCGCTCGGGTCGGGCAGCTTCCAGAGCATCCCGCGCCAGGCGCTCTACGCCTTCCCGCTCGTCTGGGTGGCCGCCGCGCGTCCGGGATGGCTCGCCGACCGGCGCGTGCTCGCGGGCGCCGTGGCCGTCAACGCGGGGTTGATCCTGGCGCTGCCGCTGATGCCACCCTGAGATCGCGGCGACGCGGACCTTGACGGGCCCGGGACGTGGGTGGTTCAGTCCTCGCAACCCGACGGAGGACATCGATGGACCGACTCGTGTGCGCGGACGTGGTCCGCGTCCGCTTCCGACGCCCCGGACCGGCGCCCATCGCGCTGCTGGCTCTCGTCCTGACGACCGTCGCCCCCGCGGCCGCGTCAGGCGCCACGCTGACCTCGGCAGGCGGGGTGCTCACCTACACGGCCGGGCCGGGCGAGCAGAACGTCGTCGCGCTGAGCACCGACCCGAGGCTCGAGAGCTGCGTCGACGGCGTCGCGACGCCGTGCCTCACGCTCACGGACGGATCGTTCATCACGATCTCGTCGGTTCCGGCCACGTGTCGGGCCGCCGAGGAGTTCGCCAAGGTCAGTTGCCCCGTGCCTGCGGCGATCGTCGTCAGCCTGGGCGACGGCTCGGACGTCCTCGACGACTGGGACGGCCCCACGACGGCGAGCGGCGGCCTCGGCGACGACATGCTGCGGGGCGACGGCGGGGACGACACGCTGGTCGGGAACGAGGGCCTCGACTTCCTGATCGGCGGACCCGGCAACGACGCGCTCGACGGCGGGCAGGGCAACGACTACCTCGACGCCACCGTCCTCGAGAAGAACGACGCCGACACGCGCGGCACGGATGTCATCCGCGGCGTTCCGGACCAGGACACCATGTCCTACGCCGGACCCAGCGACAGCATTTCCATCACCCTCGACCGGGCCGCGG
>CADCWC010000246.1 GCA_902806305.1 uncultured Thermoleophilia bacterium
GGGACCGGATGACGCGCCACGTCCAGACGGCCTCGGCCTCGACCGACCTCGCCGAGGCGATGGCGGTGATGGTCGACGGGCGCTTCCGACACCTCCCCATCGTCGACGACGGCCGGGTGGTGGGCCTCATCTCGATGCGGGACCTGATGGCCTGGACGGCCCTCCGTCTGCGGCAGGGACCGCTCGACGGCTCCGACGTCGATCCGGCCGAGCTGCTCGCCACCATCCACCGGATGCGCACCGGGGCGGCATGACCCCACCGCCGCAGGCCGGGGCGGCGATCGAGTACACCGTGGTGCAGGTCGAGGCGGCCGATCCCGACGGTCTGGCGCGCTTCCACGCCGAGAGCCTCGGCCTGCCGGTCCGCCGGGCGGGCCACGACGGCTGGGCGGTGCGGATCGGGTCGACGACGCTGCGCGTGCGGGCGGCGGCGCCGGGGACGGACCCGTTCTACCACCTGGCGTTCGCCATCCCCGAGAACCGCATCGAGGCGGCGCGCGACTGGCTCGTCGATCGGGGCGTCGACCCGATCCGGGTCGACGGCGACCCGGTGGTCGACTTCCCGGCCTGGAACGCCCACGCCCTGTACTTCCATGATCCGGCGGGCAGCGTCCTCGAGCTGATCGCCCGCCACGACCTCCCGAACGCGGACGACGGGCCGTTCGGCCCGGACCGCCTGCTCCGCATCGACGAGGTCGGTCTGCCGACCACGGACGTGGCGGCGCTCGTGGCCGAGCTGGGCGTCCGGCTGGGTGCACGGCCGTACGGCAGCGGCTCGTCGGCCTTCCAGGCGGTCGGCGACGCGCCGGGTCTGGCGATCGTCGTGGCCGACGGGCGCGGCTGGTTCCCGACCGACCGGCCGGCGGAGCGCCATCCCGTCGCCGTGACGCTCCACGGGGCGGCCGAGGCGACGTTCGGCCTGCCGGGCGGGCCCTACACCGTCACCGTCACGCCCAGCTGACGGCGCGGCCCTGCGGAGAGCCGACCGAGGGCCCGCCGGTAGACTGGACGGACCCACCCTCGAGGAGCGCATCGTTTCCATGGACGTCGACGTCGCCGTTCTCGGCGCGGGCCCGGGCGGCTACCCGGCCGCCATCCGCGCCGCCCAGCTCGGACTGTCCGTGGCCGTGATCGAGCAGGGGCCCCTCGGCGGCACCTGCCTGAACGTCGGCTGCATCCCGACCAAGGCCTGGGTCCAGAGCTCCCACGCCGTCAAGGACGCCCACGGCGCCTTCGCCCAGCTGGGCGTGCAGGTCGGCGAGGTGTCCGTCGACTTCGGGCAGATGCAGAAGAACAAGGACGCGATCGTCAAGAAGATGGTCACGGGCGTCGGCGGGCTGCTGAAGGCCGCGGGCGCGCAGGTCGTCCAGGGGCGCGGCACCTTCACGGGGCCGAACACGATCAGCGTGGAGGGCGGGGAGGAGGTCACCTTCCGGCACGCGGTGATCGCCACGGGCTCGTCGCCGCTCCGACCGCCGATCGAGGGGATCGACTCGGCCCGGTGCGTGGACTCCACCGGGCTCCTGGCCGTCGAGGAGATCCCGAATCGGCTGATCGTGCTGGGCGGCGGCGTGATCGGCGTCGAGTTCGCCTCGATCTTCGCCCACCTCGGCACGGAGGTGACGATCGTCGAGTTCCTCGACCATCTGATCCCGAACGAGGACGCGGACGCCGTCGCGGCGCTCGAGAAGGCCTTCACGAGCCAGGGGATCACCCTCCACCTGGGCGCCAAGGGCACGAAGGTCGAGGAGTCCGCCGACGGCGTCACCCTGCACTTCGAGCGGGGCGAGGAGCGCTCGTCGGTCACCGGCGACCTCATGCTCGTGGCCACCGGCCGCGGCGCGAACGTCTCCGGCTTCGGCCTCGACGAGATCGGGATCGCGTACGACCGCAAGGGCATCAAGACGGACGGCACGCGGCGCACCTCGCTCGACCACATCTACGCGGTCGGCGACGTCGCGGGCTACTGGCAGCTCGCCCACACGGCCTTCCGGGAGGGCGAGGTCGCGGCGGAGAACATCGCCGGGCACGAGACGACGATGGTCGGCGCCGTGCCGCGCTGCATCTACACCGACCCGGAGATCGCCGCCGTCGGCCTCACGGAGCGCGAGGCGCGCGAGCACTACGGCGACGAGCGGATCGTGACGGGGCAGTTCCCGTTCGCGGCCGTGGCCCGCGCCGCGATGTTCGCCGACCAGACCGGCTTCGTGAAGACGATCCACGAGACGACCTACGGCGAGCTGCTGGGCGTCGTCGTGGTCGGCATCAACGCCACCGAGCTGATCAACGCGGGCGTGATCGCGATCGACACCGAGTCGACCGTGGAGACGGTCGGCGACTCGATCGCCGCGCATCCGACGCTGGCCGAGGCCTTCAAGGAGGCCGCGCTCGTGGCCCTCGACCGGCCGATCCACATGCCGCGCAAGCGGCGCCGCGCCGCGGCCAAGGCCTAGACCGCGTGCGCGCCTCGGGCCTCCTGCTCCCGACCCTGCGCGACGCGCCGGGCGACGCCGTGGCGACGAGCCACCAACTGCTCGTGCGCGGCGGCTTCGTGCGCCAGGTCGGCGCCGGCCTCTGGAGCTACCTGCCGCTCGGCTTCAAGGTCCTGCAGCGGACGATGGCCATCATCCGCGAGGAGATGGACGCGATCGGCGCGCAGGAGATGCTGATGCCCGTGATGCACCCGGCCGAGCTCTGGCGGCAGACCGGGCGCTACGACATCACGGCGCTGTTCAAGCTGAAGGACCGCGTCGGCCGCGACCTCGTCCTGGCCATGACGCACGAGGAGGTCATCGCGTTCCACGCCGCGGCGGAGGTCCGCTCGTACCGCGACCTGCCGCAGATCTGGTACCACATCCAGACGAAGGAGCGGGACGAGCCGCGGCCTCAGGCGGGCGTGCTCCGGACGCGCGAGTTCATCATGAAGGACGCGTACACCCTCGACCGGGACCGCGACGGCCTCGACGAGGGCTACGCGAAGCACGAGGTCGCGTACGACCGCATCTTCACCCGCGCGGGCCTCGAGTTCTGGAAGGTCGAGTCGGACACCGGCATGATGGGCGGCTTCGGCGCGCACGAGTACATGGCGCCGTGCCCGGCCGGCGAGGATCGGGTCGCCCTCTGCCAGAACGGCGACTACGCCGCCAACGTCGAGCTGGCGGTCTCCGTTCCGGACCGGCCCGCGTTCCCGCCGTCGCAGGCGCCCGCGGAGGTCGAGACGCCGGGGGTCGCCACCATCGAGGCGCTCGCGGGCTACCTCGGCATCGACGCGCGGACGACGATGAAGGCCGTCATCGTCGTCCCGGAGGACGCGCGGGGCGGGCTCGTCCTGGCCCTCGTCCGTGGCGACCACCGCGTCCACGAGCTCAAGCTGACGAAGGCGCTCGGGACCTCGTTCCGGCCGGCCACCCCGGAGGAGATCCGGGACACCTTCGGTGCCGACCCCGGCTCGATCGGCGCGGTCGGCGTCGGCGACGGCGCGCTGCGCGAGGTGCTCGTCGACGACGTGCTCACCGACGGGGCGTACGTCGCCGGAGCGAACCGGACCGGGCATCACCTCGTGGGCGTCGAGCACGGCCGCGACTTCACCGGGCGGGTGGTCGACATCCGCCACGTCGAGGCCGACGAGCGCTGCGTCGTCTGCGGCGGCGCGCTCCGGATCGAGACGGCGATCGAGGTCGGCAACATCTTCAAGCTCGGCACGCGCTACGCGGAGGCGCTCGGCGCGACCTACCAGGACGAGAACGGGCGCGAGCAGCCGATCTGGATGGGCTCCTACGGCATCGGGCCGGCGCGGATCCTGGCCTCCATCGCCGAGCAACGCCACGACCAGCACGGCCTGCTGTGGCCGCTCGCGGTGGCGCCGTTCGACGTCTGGATCACCGCCATCGGCGGCGGCGAGGCGCTCGACGAGGCCGACCGCATCGAGGAGGAGCTGGCGCGGGACGGCCTCAAGGTGCTCGTCGACGACCGCGCCCTCTCACCGGGCGTACGCTTCGCCGACGCGGACCTGATCGGCGTGCCGATCCGCGTCACGGTCGGCAAGCGTCTGGCCAAGGACGGCACGGTCGGCGTGAAGCTGCGCGGCGGCGACGGGGAGCAGAGCGTGCCCGCGGGCGACGCGGTGCGGCACATCCTCGGCGTGGCCGACGGCGTGCCCGTGTAGCGTCAGGCGCCGCGTCGGATGACGGTGAGGCCGACCAGCCGCGAGACGACCATCGCGATGTAGGCCACGCCCGCGAGCTGCTCGAGCATGACGAGCGACCGGGCGAACGGCCGGATCGGCACGATGTCGCTGAGTCCCGTGCTCGAGAGCGTCGTGAAGCTCAGATAGAGGAGCTCCACCCACGTGCGCTCGTCGGTCGGGTCGACGGCGGCCGTGAAGCTCCCAGGTTCGACCGCCTGGCAGACGACGTAGACGTAGGCGAACGCCCATGCCACGAGGGTGAAGGTCGCGCCGACGGCGAAGAGCTCGTCCCGCGTGATCTCGTGGTCGGCGAGCATGTAGGCGATCAGCGCCCCGGCCGCGTAGAAGTACAGCACCGCCTCGAGCGCCGAGGAGTACGGGAGCAGGGTGTCGTCGTTCGTGACCGCCTGGACCAGGAGCAGCAAGGCGGCCGGGGCGGCCAGAGCGGCGCCGACGACCGTCGTCCACGGCGAGCTGCGGACGGCGAGCAGGACGAGGCCGAGGATGGCGATCCCGAAGACGCTGAACACCGCCCGGCCGGCGTGGCTGCCCTCCATGAACGGGTAGAGCAGCACGGCGGCGAGCTGCGCCGCGAGCAGCGTTGCCGACGGCTGCCGTCGCACCCAGGTCGACACGCGGCCGCCTGGCCCGCTCATCCCACTCACCCGCTCCACGAGCCGCCTTGTTCCCGTACGGGTGCCGGCTCAGCCGTAGCCCAGGTCGTCGAGGCGGTCCTCGTCGAGCCCGAAGTGGTGGCCGACCTCGTGGAGCACGGTGATGCGGACCTGGTCGCGGATCTCGTCCGGATCGTCGTAGGCGCGGAGGATCGGCCCGCGGTAGATCGTGATGCGGTCCGGCTCGAGCGGGCCCCCGTCCTCACGGTCCACGAGCGCCACGCCCTCGTAGAGCCCGAACAGGTCGTCGTCGTCGCCGGGCGGCTCGTCCTCGACCAGGACGGCCACGTTCTCGAGCGCGTCCACGACCCAGTCGGGCAGCCCGTCCAGGGCCTCCCCGACGAGGCGTTCGAAGGCCTCCGATTCCATCCCGTCGAGGAGCCTACCGCTATACTCCGCCCCACCACGGGGCGTGGCGCAGTCTGGTAGCGCACTCGGCTGGGGGCCGAGTGGTCGGAGGTTCAAATCCTCTCGCCCCGACCTCGGAAGCCCCTGCTGTGCGGATACGCGCGGCGAGCGCCTCCGGAAGCCGACGCGTGTTGGTCGCGCCCGACGCGAGGGCGGCGATGAGCGTCGCGTCTTCCGCCATCTCGTCGCTGGACGTGCCCTGGCTCGGAGGCGCCGACCCGGCGCGATCCGGCCGCCGGGCGGCTCAGTACGGCGAGGCGGTGACGAGGTGCCCGAGCGTCTTGCCGGTGATCGGACTGAGCGGGTCGCCCACGAAGCCCGAGGCGGCGAGGCGGGCCGCGGCGTCCGAGCGGATACGCTGGATGATCTCCGACGGCGCGAGGCCCGCACACGGCCCGGCGAGGGCGGCCGTGCCGACGCACAGGGCGACGGCCCCGGCGACGTGCGGCGCCGCCATGCTCGTGCCGCTCATCGTCGCGACGCCGCCGCCGCGCCTGGTCGAGACGATACAGGCCGCGGGTGCGGCCACGAGGTGCGCCGCGTCGGCCGCCGTGGCGGCGAAGTTCGAGGAGGTCCAGGCGCGATCGTCGGTCTCGCTGCGCGTGCACGCCGCCGGTCCGAGGCCGCCGGGGAGCCCGTCCGTGTCGGTCATCCCGGCCACGGTGAGGACCTCCGGGTAGGCGGCGGGGATGACTCCGGCCACGTCAGCCTTGCTGTTGCCGGCCGAGGCGACGACCGTCACGCCCGCGGACGACGCCGAGCAGATCGCGGCGTGCAGCGCGTCGCCGTTGATCCGCCCGCAGGCGCCGTCGTTGCGGCCGGTGGAGCCGATGCTCATGTTGGCCACGCGGATCCCGAGCGCCGATGCGTTGCGGGCGACCCAGTCGAGCCCGCACAACAGGCTCGACAGCGTCCCGCTGTTCTTCGCGTTGAGCACCTTGACCGCGTACAGCCGCGTCCCCGGGGCGACGCCCGCGACGCCGCTGCCGGTGTTGCGGCCCGCGAGCGTGCCGGCGACGTGCGTGCCGTGTCCGTTGTCGTCCTGGGGCCGCGTGCCGGGAGTGATGCAAT
>CADCWC010000247.1 GCA_902806305.1 uncultured Thermoleophilia bacterium
GAACGCGGGCGGCGACGCGCGCGACGTCGGGCCGGGGGTCCAGGACGAGGCGGTCGCGCAGGTGGCCCGCCTCGTCGAGGCGGTCGGCGCGGACCTCGGCGTCATCTTCGACGCCCACGCCGAGCGCCTGTGGCTCGTGGACGACCGGGGGCGGAGGATCCCGTCGGCGCAGACGCTGCTCCTGCTGCTCCGGCTCATCGCCTCGAGCGGCGTCACGGGCGTCGCCGCGGTCCCGGTCACCGTCTCGGACAGGGTCGTCGAGGCGGTGCGCGGCTCGGGGGTCGAGATCCGCCGCACCCCGGCCTCCGCGGCCGCACTGATGGCCGCCGCAACCGCCGACGACGTCGTCTTCGCCGCGCAGCCGAGCGGCGCGTACGTGTTCCCGGAGCTGTCGGCCGCACCCGACGCACTGGCCACCACGATGCGCATCCTCGCGCTGCTGCTCGACGCCGGGCGGCCGCTGTCGGCGCTCCGGGAGACGCTCCCGGCCTCGACGCTCGTGACCGGCGACCTGTCCTGCCCCTGGGCGCTCAAGGGGACCGCCATGCGGATGCTCATCGAGTACGCGAAGGGACACGAGACCGACAGCCTCGACGGCCTGCGGATCTACGACGACGGCGGCTGGGTGCAGATCCTCCCCGACGCCGACCTGCCCGTCGTCCATCTGTTCGCCGAGGCCCGGACCAGGGAGGAGTCGGTGGCGTTGGAGCAGAAGTACCGGCAGGTGCTCGAGCGGATCATCTCGGACCACGTCCGGATCGGCCGGGAACCCTAAAGCTCCGGTTGAACCTTCACGCGGGCCCGGCTACACTCATCCCGATGCGGCGCCCGTCCGGGCGCGAGAGGGGGACTCCCAAAGGTGACAGGCGTGGCCGATCCGCAGGCGATGGACGACGAGGAGCTGCGCTCCCGGATCCGCGAGATCCGCGAGGCGGAGGAGGCGGTGTCGTACGAGCGGCGCATGCTGCACGGTCGCATCGACGTGCTCCGCAGCGAGATCCTGGCCCGCATCGCCGGGCAGGCCGGCGAGACCACGCCGCCCTCCGAGGCCGCCTCGAAGGCATCGCTGCTCGACCGGCTCACCGACGTGCTGAGCCACAAGGGCCCGCCGCCGATCGACGAGGAGCTCGACCGGCTCGGAGCCGACGACCACGGCGAGTCCGTGGCGGGCGACCTCGACGAGCTGCCGGATCTCGCCGAGCTCTCGGACGACGAGCTCGCGGCGTACGTGCACACCCTCTCCCGGCGCGAGCGCGTCGTCTCCGACCGGCGCCAGCTGCTGCACCAGGAGATCGAGGGCCTGCGCGCGGAGCATGTCGCCCGCCTGCGCCGGCAGTACGTCGCGAGCGAGCCGGAGGCCGGAGGGCCGGCCGCCCTGTGACCCGCCGGGGACGGATCCGGCGGCGGAGGCGGGCCTGATGTACTGCGTCGAGTGCGGCTTCGGCAACTCGGAGGCGGCCAACTTCTGCGCCAAGTGCGGCACGCTCCTCGTCCCGGAGGAGACGGGCGGGCAGACGACCATGAGCTTCGTGCCGACGACCGTCGAGGGCGACGTCTCGACCGGCGCCGACGCACCGCCCGAGGGGCAGACGCTGGTCATCCGCTCGGGCGGGGGACGGGCGGGCGAGCACATCAGCCTGCGCGCGGCCCGCGAGACGATCGGCCGTGAGCCGGACTCCGACCTCTTCCTGGACGACGTGACGGTCTCACGGCGGCACGCCGTGATCGAGCGGACGTCCGACGGCCTCTACATCGTCGACCTCGAATCGCTGAACGGCACGTACGTGAACCGGCGACGGATCGAGCGCCACCGGCTGGCCGACGGCGACGAGGTGCAGGTCGGCAAGTTCAAGCTCACCTACCTGGAGCGCTGACGACGTGGGCGCAGGTCAGGTCCAGGAGACGGTGGTGCCGCCGACGGGCGGCGACAAGACGCTGACCATCGGCGCGGTCTGCCGGATCCTCGGGGAGGAGTTCCCCGACATCTCGATCTCCAAGATCCGCTACCTGGAGGACCAGAAGCTCGTCACGCCGCGCCGCACGCAGGGCGGCTACCGCCTGTACTCGGCGGAGGACGTCGACCGGCTCCACACCATCCTGCGCCTGCAGCGCGACGAGTTCCTGCCGCTCCGCGTCATCCGGCAGGAGCTCGCGGCGGGCTCCGCGGCCGGTGAACGACGCGCCGGCGGCCGGGCGCGTCGTCCGCAGCCGTCCCAGGCCGCGACGGCGCGCGAGCTGACCCACGACGAGCTGCTGGCCGAGACGGGCGCCGACGCCGACTTCGTGGGCGAGCTCGAGGCGTTCGGCATCGTCGTGCCCGCGGGCGCGGGCGCCGAGCGTCGGTACGGCGAGCCCGAGGCGCAGATCGTCCGCATCTGCAGGCAGATGGCCGGCTTCGGCCTCGGTCCCCGACACCTCCGCCAGTTCCAGTCCGCCGTCCAGCGGGCGGCGGGGATGCTCGAGGGGGTCCTCGCCCCGTCCCTGCGCTCCCGCAACCCCGACCGACGCGAGGCAGGGCTCGAGGACCTGACCGTCCTGGCGGGCCTGACGGCCGACCTGACGGAGCGCATCCTGGTCCGCGACGTCGGTCGCTCCGCCGACGGCGGCTGAGCCGTCCCGCGCGGCCGCGCGCGGGCGCGGCGTGATCCGGCCCGCCGGCTATGCTTCGCCGCTCGTCGTCTGCCTGCGACCGAAGGGCCACCGCCCCCGTGAGTGACCTGCGCTCCAAGATCCGCGACGTCCCGGGGTTCCCGAAGCCCGGGATCGTGTTCAAGGACATCATGCCGCTGCTCGCCGACCCCGTCGCGCTCCGACGGGTGGTGCACGATCTGGCGGAGTTCGCGCGGCCGCTGCGACCGGACGTCATCCTGGGGGCCGAGGCGCGAGGCTTCATCTTCGGCGCCGCGCTCGCGTACGAGCTCGGGTGCGGCTTCGCGGCGGCCCGCAAGCCGGGGAAGCTCCCGCACACGACCGTGTCGGCCACCTACGCGCTCGAGTACGGCACGGACTCGCTCGAGCTGCACGCCGACGCGCTCGGGTCCGGCTCGCGGGTGCTCGTCCACGACGACCTGCTCGCCACGGGCGGCACCGCGAAGGCCAAGGTCGAGCTCGTCGAGGAGCTCGGCGGCGAGGTGGTCGGGGCGGCGTTCGTGATCGAGCTCGCGTTCCTGCACGGCCGCGAGCTGCTCGCCCCCGTGCCGGTGCACAGCCTGATCAGCTACGACAGCGAGTAGCCCGCCGGCCGAGGTGCGTCGGCCGGCGGTCCGCCCGCTCGCACCGCACGTCGGGCTGTCGATCGCGTCGCCCCCCATTCGTCGTACTCGTGACCCGACCGCGAGGAGAAGCGATGAAGTACCTGCTCCTGATCCACCAGGGCGCCGCGCCCACACCCCGCTCGCCCGAGGAGTGGGACCGCCTCTCGGCCGACGAGCAACACGCCGTCTACGCCGCGTACAAGGCGGTCACCGAGACGCCGGGCGTCACCCCGGGCCTGCAGCTGCAGCCCGCCGAGACGGCGACGACGGTGCGCGTCGAGGAGGGCAGGACCGTGACCACGGACGGGCCGTTCGCCGAGACGAAGGAGGCGATCGCGGGCTACCTCGTGTTCGAGGGCGACGACCTCGACGCGGCGCTCGAGCTCGCGGCCCGGATCCCCGCCGCGCGCATGGGCGGTGCGGTCGAGGTCCGCCCGGTCGCGGAGTGGTGACGGGACGCCGCGGCGCTCCGTCGCCGGCTCAGGCGCCGAAGTCGGTCCGCTCCTCGTCGAAGCGGCTCGACCACAGCTCGTCGCGGAAGCGCTCGAGGCTCGCGAGCGGCCCGTCGAACGACCCGTCGACGTAGCGCACGACCGGGTCGTGGAAGAACGGCTGGTCGAGGTGCCGGTACGAGACGAGGTTGATCGACACGGCGGCGCAGGTGGAGCAGTGCACCGCCACGCCGACCAGCGAGCGGTCCGGGGTCGGGCTCAGCAGCCGCAGGCGCGACGGGTAGCCCGGGCGCACCTGGTGCTCGGGTGCGCAGTAGAAGGTCCACGGCCAGTTGCCCCGCCGCAGCTCCCGCTGGGCCGTGTCGGCGAACTCGTCGGCGAGCGGCTCGCTCCTCCCGGTCTGGAGGTTCACGAACACGTGCTCCGGACCGGGGCGGACGGCGCCGCAGTCGAGCTCGTCCTCCGGGACGAGCGACGCGTGGTCGTCACCGCAGGCCGGACACGCGAACACGACCCGGTGCACGGCCGGATGACCCGGGCCGGGCAGCCGTTCGACGAGCCGGAAGGAGGACAGCGGCGCATCGACGGGGCGCTCCGTGGCCGGGCAACGGAAGCGGAAGCGGTTGCGGATCGGGTCGAACATCTCGTCCCTCCGTGTGCTGACGACGGATGCGAACGGTATCGGCCGGGCGTTTCCGGGCCATTACCCGCCTGCGGCCGCCCTCACGCGCGGCGGGCGACTCAGCCGACGGCCCGGGCCGCCGGACGGGGAAGGGCGGGACCGGCCGGGACGCCCGCGGTCACCACGAGGTCCCGGCCGCGACGCTTGGCCTCGTAGAGGGCCGTGTCGGCGGCCGCGAAGAAGGACTCCTGGCTGCGGCCGTGGGCCGGGAACTCCGCCACGCCGGCCGAGATCGTGGTGCCGACCGGGAAGCCGCGGTGCTCGACCCCGACCTGGGCGACGGCCTCTCGCACCCGCTCGGCGAGCGCGGCGGCGTCGCGCGCCGGACCTGGGACGAGGACGGCCAGCTCCTCGCCCCCGAAGCGCGCGGCCACGTCGGAGTGGCGCTTGAGACGCAGGATCTCGGCCCCGACACGCTCGAGCAGGTCGTTCCCCGCGGCGTGGCCGTAGCGGTCGTTGAACTCCTTGAAGCGGTCCAGGTCGAACAGGACCAGCGAGCACCGACCGCCGTAGCGGCTGACGCGCCCGACCTCGTTCTCGAGCGTCTCGGCGAAGAACTCGTAGTTGTAGAGCCCGGTCAGACGGTCGAGGACGGCGCGCTGGGCGATCTCCTCGGCCGCCTCGCCGACCCGCGACGACCGGTCGAAGACCGCCACGGCCCCGATGCCGAGCGCGACCCGGAGCTCGGTCTCGAGCGGCGCGAGGCCCGCCCCGAACACCGCCACGACGAGCCCGGCGAAGCCGCCGCCCGCGGCGGCGAGCCCGCAGCCCGCCGCCGTGAGCGCGGGGGTGGCCGCGGGCCAGGCGACCTGCGCGGCGAAGGAGAGGCCGAAGCACACGAGCGCCGCCGCGATCGAGAGCAGGCGCGACCGGCGGGTGGCGATCTCGTGACGGAGCACAGGCGGAGTTCTACCGACGGCGTCGGACAGCCTCCGTCCCGGCCCTCAGGCCCGTCGGTCGATGCCCCCGCCCTCGCCCGGAGCCGGTCGTCCCGTGGCGTCGGGCTCGTCCGGACCCTCGTCGCCCGGAACGAGCTGCAGCGCGACCCGGCCGGCGTCGACGGTCGTGACCCGGAGCCGGACCGTGGCGCCGGGCGCGAGCGGCGCGGTGGTGGCGACCTCGAGCAGCGAGCCCGCGAGCGAGAGCACGGCGCGACCTCCGCCCGATCCGACGACGCGCGCCACGAACGTGCGCCCGGGTCGGAGCTGGAGGGCCGTCTCCTCGCCGATGACGAGCCAGGCGTCGCCCGCTCCCGCTGCGCTCATCTCAACCTTTCACGAGTGCGGTCGATACCACTTCTACGACATATCGCCGTCCGAGGCTCCGGCCGCGGCGGCTCGACGGATCGGAGGCCACTCGTGGAACGAGGGCTCTTCATCGCCGCGTCAGGGATGCTCGCGGCTCAGATCCGACAGGACGTCATCGCGAACAATCTGGCGAACGCCACGAACCCCGGCTTCAAGGGCGACGTCGCGGTGACCCACGCCTTCGACGACATGCTCCTCGACCAGGTCCGGACCGGGAAGCGGATCGGGCCCTTGTCCACCGGTACACGCGTGACCGAGATCGCCACGGACGCGAGCCAGGGCTCGTTGCGCGCGACGCGCAACCCGCTCGACGTGGCCGTGGGCGGACCCGGCTGGCTCAGCGTGGCGACGCCCGCGGGCGTCGCCTACACCCGCAACGGTGCGCTGACGGTCGACGCCCAGGGCCGCATGGTGACCGCGCAGGGCGATCCGGTGCTCGGCACCGACGGGCAGCCGCTCGTCGTCGGGGGCGGCGAGGTCGCGATCGACCGCCAGGGCCGCGTCTCGGCGGCGGGTCGCGCCGTCGGGCAGCTGGCGCTCACCGCCCTCGTACCGGACTCGCTGCGCAAGCAGGGTGCCAACTACGTCCAGGGCACCATCGACCCGGGCGTCGCG
>CADCWC010000248.1 GCA_902806305.1 uncultured Thermoleophilia bacterium
GGGCCCTCGAGATCCTGAAGGCCGTCGGCGCCGAGGTCGATCTGCCGGTCGCGACGGAGCTCATGGACGCGCGCGACCTCGACGCGGTCTACGCGCACGTCGACCTGATCTGGATCGGCGCGCGCAACATGCAGAACTTCAACCTGCTCTCCGAGCTCGGCAAGATCGACAAGCCGGTGATGCTGAAGCGCGGCATGTCGGCCACGGTCGAGGAGCTGCTCATGGCCACGGAGTACGTGGCCAAGGAGGGCAACGAGCGGATCATCCTGTGCGAGCGCGGCATCCGCACCTTCGAGCGGTCGACGCGCTTCACGCTCGACATCGGCGCCATCCCGGTGCTGAAGGCGGAGACCCACCTGCCGGTGGTCGTCGACCCGTCCCACGCGGCGGGCAAGCGGCCGCTCGTCGCCCCGCTGGCCCGGGCCGCCGTCGCGGCGGGCGCCGACGGCCTGATCGTCGAGACGCACCCGAACCCCGAGCACGCGCTCTCCGACGCGGCCCAGCAGCTGCCGTCCGGCTCGTTCGGCAGCTTCGTCGAGGACATCGAGCGGCTGCTCGCGGTCTCCGGCAAGACGATCTCGCGCTGAGCCTCGGCGCGATGAGGGTCGCGATCGTCGGGCTCGGCCTCATGGGAGGCTCGCTCGGGCTGGCGCTCGCCGCGCGCGCCGACGCCGACGTGGTCGGCCACGACCCGGATCCGGAGGCGCGCCGGGCCGCCGTCGCGCACGGGTGCGTGGTCGCGGCGCACGACACGCTCGAGGCGGCCTGTGACGGAGCCGACATCGTCGTCGTCTGCGTGCCCGTGGCGCAGCTGCCCGGCGCCGTGGCGGCCGCCCTCCGGGCCGCGCCCCCCGACGCGCTCGTGACCGACATCGGCTCGACGAAGGCGAACGTCGTGCGGAGCGTGCCGCAGCCCGACCGGCACCGCTTCGTCGGCGGTCACCCCGTCTGCGGCTCGGAGGCGCGCGGTGCCGCGAACGCCCGGGCGGAGCTGTTCGACGGCGCGACCTGGTTCCTGACGCCGGTGGCCGACACCGACGCGGCCCGCTACGCCCGGCTGCACGCCGCCGTCGTGGCGGTCGGCGCGCGTCCGCTGGCGATCGACCCGGGCGCCCACGACCGCCTCGTGGCCCTGACGAGCCACCTGCCGCACGTCCTCGCGAACCTCCTCGCGACGCACGCCGCCGCGGGCACCATCGACGGCCACGACCCGCTCGCCACGGTCGGCGGCTCGTTCCGGGACATGACGCGCGTGGCGGGCGCCAATCCCCGCATCTGGGTCGACATCTTCCTCGACAATCGCGAGGCGCTGGCGGCCGGGCTCCGCGAGCACCGCCGCCGTCTCGACGAGGTGCTGGGCGCGCTCGAGGCCGAGGATGCGGGCTTCCTGGCGCGCTGGGTCGGTCAGGCGGCCCAGGCCCGCCGCGGCACGCTCCAGACCGCCTACGAGGCCCGCGCGGACGACCTGCGGGTGGTGCGGGTGCAGGTCCCCGACCGACCCGGCGTCATCTCAGGAATCGCACAGGCGCTCGGCGCGGCGCGCATCAACATCGAGGACTTCGTGCTGCACCACCGCACGCCCGACCGGGGCGGCGTGATCGAGCTCGTGGTGGCGGACCAGCAGGCCGCGAGCGCCGCGGTCGACCTGCTCGAGGACCAGGGCTACGGCGCGTCCGTGGCGCCCGTCGTGGCGGACGCCGAGGCCGAGGCGCCGTCGTGAGCGCCGAGCCGGCCGTCTGGCACGTCGAGCCCGCGGGCGCGCTCCGCGGCGAGTTCTCGGTGAACGGCGACAAGTCGGTCTCCCACCGCTCGCTGCTGGTCGGCGCCGTCTGCGACGGGCCGGTGCGCGTCGAGGGGTGGGGCGCCTCGGCCGACACCCGTTCCACGCTGCACGCCGTCCGCGCCCTCGGCGTGCGCGTCGACGAGCACTCGGAGACGGAGCTCACGGTGCACGGGCGCGGCCTCCGGGGCCTGCGCGCGCCGGCGGCCCCGATCGACGTCGGCAACGCGGGCACGCTGCTCCGGCTGCTCCCCGGCCTGCTGGCCGGGCAGCCGGAGGGGACGTTCACGCTCGACGGCGACGCCTCGATCCGCCGCCGGCCGATGGACCGCATCGAGGCGCCGCTCTCGCGCATGGGCGCCGACATCGAGACGACCGACGGCCGACCACCCGTGACGCTCCGCGCCGGTCGACCGCTCGAGGGTGTCGAGTACGTGCTGCCGGTCGCCTCGGCGCAGATCAAGTCCGCCGTCCTGCTCGCGGGGATGTACGCGGACGCGCCGACCACCGTCATCGAGCCGCGCCCCAGCCGCGACCACACGGAGCGGCTGCTGCAGGCCGCCGGAGCGCGTGTCGACCGCCGCCTCGGCAGGCCGACGATCCATCCCGCCGAGCGCCTCGCCCTCGACACGCTCACCGTGCCGGGCGACTTCTCGTCGGCCGCGCCGTTCATCGTCGCCGCGGCGCTCCTGCCGGGATCGGCGATCCTGCTGCGCGGCGTGAGCGTCAACCCGGGCCGGACGGGGCTTCTGACGATGATGGAGCGGATGGGCGCGCGCATCGGGCTGCTCAACCGGCGCACCACGGGTGGTGGCGAGCCGATCGCGGACATCGAGGTGCGGAGCGGGGAGCTCACCGCCGCCGACGTCGACGCGGACCTCGTCCCGAGCATGATCGACGAGCTGCCGCTCGCGGCCCTCCTGGCCGCCTGCGCCCGAGGCGTCACGACCGTCCGCGGCGCGGAGGAGCTGCGCGTCAAGGAGTCGGACCGGCTCCAGTCGGTCGCCGAGGCCCTGCGCGCCTGCGGGCGCCGCGTCGAGGTGACCGACGACGGCTGGCGGCTGCGCGGCGTGCCCGCCCGTCTGCGCGGGGGCACCGTCGACCCGCACGGCGACCACCGCATCGCCATGCTCGGCGCCGTCATCGGCCTGGCCTCGGAGGAGGGGACCCGGGTGCTCGACCCGGGCGTGGTCGACGTGTCGTTCCCGGCCTTCCGCGCCATCCTCCAGGCCGCGGTCGCCGCGCCGTGATCGTCACGATCGACGGCCCGGCCGGGGCGGGCAAGTCGACGGTGGCCCGGCTGCTGGCCGAGCGGCTCGGCTACCGCTACCTCGACACGGGCGCGATGTACCGCGCCGTGACGCTGCACCTGCTGGAGCACGGAGGCGACGCGGAGGCCGTCGCGGCCTCCGGCGCGTGGCAGTCGCTCGCCGACGACCCGCGGCTGCGCGGGCCCGAGGTCAACGAGGCCGTGTCCGACGTCGCGGGCCGACCCGAGGTCCGACGCGCGCTCCGCGGCGTCCAGCGGTCGTTCCTGCGCCGCGGCGACGCCGTCGCGGAGGGCCGTGACATCGGCGAGGTGGTCTGGCCCGAGGCCGAGCTGAAGGTCTGGCTCGACGCCGACCCGGCCGTGCGGGCCGCACGTCGGATGCAGGAGGTCGGGAGCGAGCGGGCGGGTGACGCGATCCTCGAACGCGACCGGCGCGACGCGGTCCAGACCGTCCGGCCCGACGGGTCCGTCGTGATCGACACCGGGCCGCTCGACGTGGCCGAGGTCGTCGACCGGATCGCCGCGCTCGTCGCGGCGCGGTCGGCGTGAGCGCGGTCGGCGGGCGCCGTCCGATCGGCGTCCGGAGCGGACCGGACCGGAACTGGCAGCTCGCCCGGCTCGCCGTGCAGACCTGGTACGCCCCCCTGTGCGGGCTGCGGGTCTGGGGTCGGGACCGGGTACCCGCGACCGGCGCCTGCGTCCTCGCGATCAACCACATCGGCGTGCTCGACCCGATCCTGGTCGGGATGGCATCCCCCCGCACGGTCGACTACATGGCCAAGCGCGAGCTCTTCGACGTGCCCGGGCTCCGACACGTGATCGGGGCGTTCGGAGCGTTCTCGGTCCGCCGGGGCAGCTCCGACCGCGATGCCATCCGCCTGGCCCGCGACCGGTTGCGCGCCGAGCGCTGCCTCGGGATCTTCGTCGAGGGCACGCGGCAGCCGACGCAGGCGATCGGCAGCGTGAAGCCGGGGGCCGCGATGCTCGCGCTGGCCGAGGACGTGCCCGTCGTGGCCGTCTGTCTGCAGGTGTACCACCCGCCGCGCGGCGAGCGTGGTCCCGCGCGGCTCGGGGGTGCACCGCACGTGGCGTTCGGCCCGCCGCTCGACCTGAGCCGGCATCCACGCAACGCGCGCGGCTATCGCGCCGCAGGCGCCGAGATCGAGGCCGAGCTGCGCAGTCTGCGATCCTTCATCATCTCCGCGCAGCGCGTCGGCAGCCCCGTGGCCGCCGTCCCGCCGGCCGCTCACCCCGACCCGTCCGCCGAGGTCCCCGATGGCAGACCGTAGCCCGCCCCGTGCCCGCAGCCGCCGCGGCCAGGACGCCGCGCCCGCGGACGACGAGGTCGCGGGCACCCGGCGCATCGCCGGGACGGTCGCGGTGGTCGGCTATCCGAACGTCGGCAAGTCGACCCTGGTGAACCGCCTCACCGGTCGGCGGGACACCGTCGTCCACGAGCAGCCGGGCGTCACCCGCGACCGCAAGGAGCTCGAGTTCGAGTGGCGCGGCCAGGCGGTACGGATCGTCGACACGGGCGGCATCGACCTCGTCGAGGGTGGCTCCATGGGCCGTCAGGTGGCGGAGCAGGCGCGCTACGCGATCGCCGAGGCCGACCTCGTGCTGTTCGTCGTCGACGGCCAGGCGGGCCTCGGGCCGGGCGACGACGAGGTGGCGGCCATCCTCCGCCGCGCCGACGTGCCGGTGATCGTGGTCGTCACGAAGCGCGACAACCCGGACCGCCACGACGGGGCGCCGGAGTTCTGGGCGCTCGGGCTCGGGGAGCCGATCGAGGTCTCCGGCATCCACGGCACCGCCTCCGGCGACCTGCTCGACCGCATCCTCGACGAGCTCGGCACCGTGGAGGGCGCCGCGCGCGACGAGGGCGTCTCCGAGGAGATCGGCGTCGCGATCCTGGGACGTCCGAACGTCGGCAAGTCCTCGCTGCTGAACGCGCTGACCGGCACGCCGCGCGTCATCGTCTCGGACGTGCCGGGCACGACCCGGGACGCGATCGACACCCGTCTCGTGCGCGACGACACCGTCTTCCGGCTGATCGACACGGCCGGCATGCGCCGCAAGCGCAAGCACCGGCAGGACGTCGAGTTCTGGAGCGAGATGCGCGCCCTCGACGCCGCGCGCCGCGCGGACGTGGCGCTCGTGCTCGTCGACGCCTCCGAGGGCGTCACGGACAGCGACCTGGCCGTCGCCGACGAGGCGCGCAAGGCAGGCTGCGCCACGATCGTCGTCGTCTCGAAGTGGGACATCGTCGAGATCGACCTCGACGACCTGCGCGCACGGATCAACGAGAAGCTGCGCCAACGCCCGCCGGTGATCACGACCTCCGCCGTGACGCCGCGCGGGCTCGACCGGGTGCTGAACACGATCGAGGAGGTCTACGCGCGCTACACGAGCCGGGTCTCGACCGGCATCCTCAACCGGCTTCTGGCCGAGATCGCCGAGGCGCGCCAGCCGTCACTGCGGCACGGACGGCGCCTCAAGATGCTCTACGGCGCCCAGGTGCAGACCCGACCGCCGCGCTTCCGGATCACCGTCAACGACCGCCGGCTGATCACACGCGACTACGGCTACTACGTCGAGAACCGGCTCCGCGAGGAGCTCGGGCTCGAGGGGTGCCCCGTGATCGTCGACTTCATCGCCCGCTGAGCGGGACGTGAGGAGGGCGACAGGGGCGGGGCGCCCCCTCGTGGCCCGCGGAGGCCGGTCGAGGGAGACGCCCCGCCTGTCGCGACCCGGCTTGGGGGGAAGTCCGGGCGGCGACGTCGCACGGCGCTAGAGGGGATGCCCCCAGCGGCCGTACGTCTCGGCGACCGCGGCCCTGGCGCGGTCGACCAGCGCTCGCCGGCGCGAACGCTGCGGCGTGAAGCTGGGGCGGCGCCCGTCGAGGTCGACGGGATCGACCTGCGGGCTGCGTCGGTTGAGGATCGTCTGGAACGTGGGGGAGAGCGACACGGGGACGTGAGCCGACGGCGACGCGTCGGTCGATCCGTCGACGCGCTGCCACGGCCGGGGCACCGCCCGTCGCTCGTCGCGGTCGAGCCACGCGACGTCGCGTCCGGTGGCCGGCGCCGGGATCGGGCGCAGATAGGTGCAGCCGGACCGTCGCTCCGCGTGGATGGCGATCGTCGCGGGCCGCGGCGGCGACGCCGGATCGTTCAGTGCATCGCGCTCGTCGATCCTTGTGGATTCTCCAGTCATCTACAGCGATGGTAGAGATTTACC
>CADCWC010000249.1 GCA_902806305.1 uncultured Thermoleophilia bacterium
TGGGTCGGACCCGGGATGTTCCCGCCGCGATGACAGCCGTCCAGGTCGTCGCGGCGGTTCTCGCGTCCCTCTTCGGCGGCTATGCGCTCGCCCACCGAGACGTCCGTCGGCGGGCGCTCCTCGCGGGCGTGGCCGCGCTGGTGGCGACCGTCTACGCCGTGGTGCCCGCCGACGTCTGGCCCGCACCCGGCGCGGTCGTCGAGGACCTCATCGGCTCGCTCGGGCCGTGGACCTACGTGCTCGTCGGCCTGCTGGCGTTCCTCGAGACGGCCGCGCTCGTCGGCCTCGTCATGCCGGGCGAGCTGACGGTGGTCGTGGCGGGCACCGTCGCGGCCCATGGCGAGATCGGCCTCCTGCCGCTGATCGCCGTGGCCTGGATCGCCGCCACGCTCGGAGACAGCGCCGGCTTCTGGCTCGGCCTCCGGCTCGGCCCCGCGGCGCTCCACCGCCATGCGCCGCGCCTCGGCCTGTCGCCGGCCGTCATCGCCTCCGTCGAGGGCTACTTCCGTCGCCGTGGCGGGCAGGCGGTCCTGATCGGACGTTGGATCGGCGTGGTGCGCTCCGTCGCCCCGTTCCTCGCGGGTGCGTCCGGCCTTCCGTACCGGCGGTTCCTGCCCTGGAGCGTCGCGGGCGCCGGTGCCTGGTCGGCCGTCTTCGCGACGCTCGGCTTCGTCTTCTGGGAGTCGTTCGACGTGGTGCTCGACCGCGCCGGCCAGGTGACGGCCGCGGTCGGCGTCCTGGCCGCGATCGTCCTCGCGCGACGGTGGCTCAGGCTCCACCGGCGTCGGCCCACGCGGCCTCCGACCCGACCGCGTCGGCCGGTCGACCCGCTCGTCGCAGCGGGCGGCCGCGCGATCGCCTGATCGCCGGCCGGCCCCCGCTCCGTCCCCCTCCCCCTCTCCAGCACCAGGAGGTTCCCATGGCGACCCACGCCGTTCTGCCACAGCTCGCCGGCGACGTCTTCCTCACCGACGGCGGCATCGAGACGACGCTCATCTTCGAGGACGGGCTCGACCTGCCCGACTTCGCCGCCTTCGTGCTCCTCGAGGACCCGGTGGGACGGGCGGCGCTCGTCCGCTACTTCGAGCGCTACGCGGGGATCGCGGTCGACGACCGTGTCGGCGTCGTGCTGGAGACGCCGACGTGGCGGGCCAGTCCGGACTGGGCCGGACGACTGGGCTATACCCCGGAACGGCTCGACCGCGCGAACCGCGACGCCGTCGGGCTGCTCGAGGACATCCGTCGACGCTACGAGACGCGCGACACGCCGATCGTGATCAGCGGCTGCATAGGCCCCCGTGGGGACGGCTACCGGCCGGACGCCGTGATGGCGGTCGACGAGGCGGCCGAGTACCACGCCCGGCAGGCCCGAGTGCTCGCCGAGGCGGGCGCGGACCTGCTCACGGCCATCACCATGACCTATCCCGACGAGGCGATCGGCGTGGTCGAGGCGGCGCGGGCCGCCGGCAGCCCCGTCGTGATCTCCTTCACGGTCGAGACGGACGGGACGCTGCCGACGGGCGCGTCGCTCGGCGAGGCCATCGCAGCGGTCGACGAGGCGACGGGCGGCTACCCCGCCTACTACATGGTGAACTGCGCCCACCCGACGCACTTCGCGCACGTCCTCGACCCGGGAGCGCCCTGGGCGGCCCGCCTCCGGGGCGTGCGGGCCAACGCCTCGAAGCTGAGCCACGCCGAGCTCGACGAGGCCGAGGAGCTCGACGCGGGCGACGCCGACGAGCTGGCCGCCGACTACCGCGCGCTGCGCCGCCGCCTTCCACGGCTCACCGTGCTCGGCGGCTGCTGCGGCACGAACCATGAGCACGTCCGCGCGATCAGCGCCGCCTGCCGGACGCCCGCAAGCTGACCCCTCGGCGTGCGCGGGCCCTCGTCGAGCGTGCTCACGGCTCGACCGCTGGGCCGGGGTCGACGTCCGTCCGGTCGAGAGCGACGACCACACGTCCCCGCACCACCCGCGCCGGGTACGTCTTCACGCGCATCCGGCCATCCGGCCAGACGGCCTGCCCCGTGCGCACGTCGAACTCCCAGCCGTGCCACGCGCAGGCGATGACGGGACAGGACTCGTCGACGTCGAGGCCCATCGGGTCACCACGGGGCGCGACGATCTTCGGACCGAGGCGCCCGGCACACACGGGGCCGAGCGCGTGGGGACAGACGTTCCGGAGGGCGTACACGTCGTCGCCGTCCCAGCGGACGATGCCGACCTCCACACCGGCTGCCGGCACGACGGTGACGGTGCGGGGCGGGAAGTCGTCGAGCGAGCCGACCTCGATCATCGCGTCTCGGCGGCCGCCTGCGGCGCGGCCGGCTCGGGCCTGACGTCCGCCCATCCGAAGAGCTCGAGCGCGTTCTCGCGGAACACCTTGGCGTGCCACTCCACCGGGAGGTGGCGGGCGACGTACGTCGCCTCGTCGGTGTCCCAGTGCGGGTAGTCGGAGGAGAAGCAGAGCACCCGGTCGGCCTCGACGATCCGGAGAAGGTCGATCAGCTGCTCGCGCCGCGGCGCGAGCTCGAGCGGCTGGGTCGTGATCCGGACGTGCTCGTAGAAGTACTCGCTCGGGTGCCGGCGCAGCCACGGCGTCTCGCGGCGCAGCCCCCGGTAGTCCATGTCGAAGCGCCAGAGGACCGCCGGTATCCACGCCACGCCCGCCTCCATGAGCAGCACCCGGAGCGTCGGGAACCGCTCGAAGACGCCGTGCACGATCATGCTCACGAGGTGCGTCATCACGCCCTGCGGGACGAGCGTGTGGTGCTCGAGGTAGAGGCTCGGAACGCCGCTCCCGACCGGCGACACGCGCATGGAGGCGAACGACTCGCCCGCCGCGTGGATCGCCACCGGCAGGTCCATCTCGACCGCCGCCTCGTAGATCGGGTGGAACAGCGGGTGCCCGAACGGCTTGCCGATCCCGTTCGTGGCGAGCAGTGCGGCCGCCATGCGCGGGTGTGCGCCCGCGCGCCGGATCTCCTTCGCCCCCTCCTCCGGGAGCTGGTTCGCGACGAGCACGGTCCCGTACAGGCGGCTGTCGCCGTCGTCGAGCCAGCGGTCGATCGACCAGTCGTTCGCCGCCCGCGCGGCCTCCGCGGCGAAGTACGGGTTCGCGATCGCGGCGACGTAGGTCCCCGCCCCGTAGGTCAGCAGGCCGCGCTCCACCCGGTAGGGATCGAGGAGCTGCTCCCGCATGAGCTCGAGGCTCGACCCCGCCGCGCCGCCCTCGGCCGGGAAGGCGTCGTCGCGGAACACGCCACCCGGATTGGGATGGATCTCGCTCGGGATGAACGGGATGTGCTGACGGCCGCCCGACCGTGTCACGTACTCGCGCCAGCCCGACGACAGGTAGGGCAGGAGCTCATCGGGCGAGCGCCAGTCGTGGTGGATGTCGAGGTCGATGACCGGGCCGGTGTACACGCGCCTCCCTCCCTCCGTCCGCCGGCGCACCGTTCGGCGCCCCTCCCAAGGCTACCGCGACCGGATCCGCCGCCGGCCTTCGTGACCGTGCAGGGACGGGCGCGGGGACGCCCGTGCGCGTTCAGTCCACCGCCGGCTCGTGGCCGAGCGACGGCGCGCCCGCACCGACGTCGCCGTCTGGCGCTCGAGCCGGCGAAGCGGCATCTCGTCCGTCGGGGCCGAGCCGCCCGTGACCGCCCCGATCGAGGAGTGCCTCGGCCGCGCCGGCGCGCCCCCCGGCGCGCCGGTGAAGAGCGCCGGGCCGACGCTCAGGGATCGACCTCGCCCGCAAAGACGCTGAAGACGGCGCCCTGGGGGTCGAGCATCGTCGCGATCGTCCCGTCGTCCAGCTCGAGCGGCGTCTGGAGCACGTTCCCGCCGAGCTCGCGGGTCCGCACCACGGCCGCCTCCGTCGACTCGACCGTGAAGCACGGGCGCCAGTGTGGCGGCGCCCCGCCCGCGACGGCGAAGAAGCTTGCGTTGAGTGCCCCGCCGTTGTGCGCGAACGCCCGCGGCGCACCGGGCGGGCCCGCGTCGGCGAGCTCCGTCGTCCAGCCGAAGAGTCGCTCGTAGAAGGCACGCGCCGCGTCGAGGTCGCTCGTCGCGAGCTCGTTCATGCACAGGCACCCCACGTCGTTGACCCGCTCGGCGCCGATGCGCGTGCGTGGTTCCCAGACCGCGAAGGCGGCGCCCTGCGGGTCGGTGACGAGCGCCATGCGGCCCGCGTCCAGCACGTCGAACGGATCGCCCGCGGCCCCGGCTCCGAGATCCTGGGCCCGCGCCGCGGCGGCATCGGCGTCCGCCACGCTGACGTAGCTGGTCCAGCTCGGCGCCACGCCGGCGGCGCGCATGTCCGTGGACAGCTCGAACAGTCCGCAGATGGCGTCGCCCCCGAGGTGGCACATCGTGTAGACGGCGCCGCCTCCGGCCTCCTCGTCCTGCGTCTGCCATCCGAACAGCTCGGTGTAGAACGTCCTCGCGGCCGCGCTGTCCGTGGTGGCCAGGTCGACCCACGAGAAGGTCCCGGGTGCGTAGCGCGCGCGCGTTCCCATGCGCGCCAAGCCTAGGACACGCGCCGCGGACGCGCGCGCCGAGACGCATGCCGCCGGCCCCGTCGCCGCCGGGTGCGAATCCGGTAGCGTGGCCGCACGATGACCCGATTCGTCGTCGACTGCGGCGTCGTCCTCCGACTGGCGGCCGAGGAGATCGCCGTCCGAGGGGACCACGAGCTCCTGGCGCCGACGCTGCTGCGATCGCAGACGCTGTCGGCGCTCCACGAGGCCGTGCACCGGGGCGAGGTTCCGCCGGATGTCGCCCTCGACCGGCTCAGCCGCATCGGGGCGATGCCCATCCCCCTCCTCGGCGACGCCGTCCTCCGGCGTCGCGCCTGGAAGCTCGCCGAGCAGCTCGGCTGGGCCGCGACCTACGACGCCGAGTACGTCGCACTCACGCTGCTCCAGGCAGACGCCTTCGTGACCCTGGACGCGGACCTCGCGCGCAGCCTGGAAGGGATCGTGGCCACGGCGACGATCGAGGCACTGCGGGCGGGCTGACGCCATCCCCGCCCCGTTGCGACCCGATCGGCGTCGGCGACCTCAGGAGGTCCGCGCCACCGGGCGCTCGAGCAGTCGGTCGACGTCGTCGGCGGACATCGGCCGCCCCAGAAGGAACCCCTGCGCGGCGTCACACCCGAGGGCTCGCAGGAGCGCCAGCTGCTCCTCGGACTCGACGCCCTCCGCGACCGTCATGAGACCGAGCGACCGTGCCAACGAGATCACGGCCTCCACGACGGCGGTGTCGTCGCTCCGGCGGCCGAGACCCTCGACGAAGACGCGGTCGATCTTCACGGTGTCGACGGCGAAGCGCCGCAGATAGGCGAGCGACGAGTACCCGGTGCCGAAGTCGTCGATCGCCAGACGGGCACCGACCCGCTGCAGGGCCTCCAGGGTGTGCAGGCTGCTGTCGGCGTCCCGCATGAGGACCGACTCGGTGATCTCGAGCTGGTAGCGGCGCGGCTCGAGGCCGCTCGCGCGCACGGCGTCCTGGATCTCGCCCAGCAGGCCGTCGTCCGCGAACTGGATCGCCGACAGGTTGATCGACATGAGAAGCCCGCCGTCGCTCGGCCGCGCGGCGTCCCATCGGGCCGCATCGCGGCAGGCCTGCTGGATGACCCGTCGACCGATCGGCAGGATCAGTCGCGTCGCCTCGGCCACGGGGATGAACTCCGCCGGGCTCACCAGACGCCCGTCCGGCGTGCGCCAGCGCAGGAGGGCCTCGACGCCGATGACCTCCCCGGAGGCGACGCCGAAGATCGGCTGGTAGACGACGAACAGCTCGTCGTCGGCGAGTGCCTGCCGGAGGCCCGCCTCGGTGCGGACGCGCGCGCCCACGGCGGCCGTCATGTCCCCGGAGTAGATCCGGACGCGGTCGCCGCCCTCTGCCTTCGCGGCGTACATGGCTGCGTCGGCGTCGCGCAGCAGCGCCTCCGGCTCACCCGACGCATCGGCGGCGAAGGCGATGCCGACGCTCGCCCCGACGTACGCCGTGTGGCCGGGAAGCGTGACCGGCTGCCCGACCGCGAGGCGCACCCGGTCGGCGACGGCCACGGCGTCCTCGCGTGTGTGCGACGTGTCGAGGAGGATGCCGAACTCGTCGCCGCCGAGGCGGGCCACCGTGTCGGCAGGGCGGACCGCGTCGACCAACCGCCGGCCGACCTCGCGCAGGAGGGCATCGCCGACGTGGTGGCCGAGCGTGTCGTTGATCGGCTTGAAGCCGTCCAGGTCGACGAACAGCAGCGCCGGCAGGACGTCTCCGCGGGCCGG
>CADCWC010000250.1 GCA_902806305.1 uncultured Thermoleophilia bacterium
TGCGGGACGGCGTGCCCTACCCGGCCACGCTCGTGATCTGCGGCGACACCGACGTGCGCTGCCCCGCCTGGCACGGCCGCGTCTTCGTGGCTCGCGTCCAGGCCGCCACCGCCTCCGACGCGCCGGTCCTCTACCGGCTGCGGCCGGACTCGGGGCATCTGACCTCGATCCGGCGGGAGACGCACGAGTGGCTCGGCTTCCTGATGGAGCACCTGGGACTCGAGCCGTGATCCCTCGCACCGGCGCCCGCCGGACGCCGAGGTGAGGATCAGGGAGATCCGCTGTGCGGGACTCCGGGGCGCGACCCCGAAGGGCGGCTGGACCGAGGAGCTGCGACCCGACGACACGGTCCACACGCTGGTCGCCGTCCATACCGACGAGGGGCTCGTGGGGGTGGGAAGCGTCTTCAACGACGAGGCGCTGGTCCGGGCCGCGATCGCGCACCTCGAACCGCTGTACTCCGGCGAGAGCGCCCTGGAGCCGGAGCGCGTGAGCGAGCGGCTGCACCAGGCGACGTTCTGGACCGGCCGCGGCGGGGCGGTCACGCACGCGATCAGCGGCATCGACATCGCGCTGTGGGACCTCCTCGGACAGGTCACGGGCCAGCCGGTCGGCCGGCTCCTCGGCGGTCGCTACCGGGAGACGGTCAGGCCCTACGCCTCCCTGCTGATGGACGAGCCGGAGCGCCTGGCCGAGGCCGTGCGCACCGGCGCGGACGCCGGGTTCCGGGCGTTCAAGATCGGCTGGGGGCCGTTCGGCCGGAACGGCGCCGCGACCGACGAGGCGATGGTCGCCGCGGCCCGTGCCGCCGCGGGTCCGGACGCGTTGCTCATGGTCGACGCCGGCGGCAGCGATCTGTACTGGCCCCACGGGCTGAAGTGGGCCCTGCGGACGGCGGAGATGCTGGTCCCGTACGACGTGACCTGGTTCGAGGAGCCGCTACGGCCCGATGCGCTCGAGGACTACGCGGCGCTCCGCCGCGCAGCGCCCGTGCCGATCGCCGCGGGTGAGGTGCTCACGCGCCGCCAGAGCTTCCAGCCGTGGCTCCAGGGGCGTGCGCTCGACATCGTCCAGCCCGACGTCACGAAGGTCGGGGGCCTGAGCGAGTCGAGGCGCATCGGCTGGCTGGCCTACGACAACGGCGTCCGACTCGTCCCGCACGGCTGGAACACCGCCATCGGGCTCGCGGCCGACCTGCAGCTCGCCTCGGCGCTCCCGGACTGCGACCTCGTCGAGTACATCGTGGGCTCGGCGTACATCGACGACATCGTCGCCGAGCCCTGGACGCCCGATGCCGCGGGCCTGCTCCGCATCCCCGACCGGCCCGGACTCGGCGTGACCCTGGATCCCGACGCGGTCGCCTTCCACACCGGCGAGCCGGATCTGCTCGCCTCCTGAGGCCCGCATCGGCGATGATCCCCGCGTGTCGCTCGCCACAGCGGATGGTGCCGTGATCGCCCTCACCGGCGCCCGGCTGCTCGACGGTACCGGCGGTCCGCCGAGGGACGGCGTGACGGTCGTGGTCGAGGACGGACGGATCACGGCGGTCGGCGACGCGCCGCCGCCGCCGGATGCGGAGACGATCGACCTGGCGGGACGGACGCTGCTGCCCGGCCTGATCGACGCGCACGTGCACCTGTCCTCGCTCGACCGCTCGCTCGGCCCGGCGCTGCATCCGTACGGGCTCGTGCAGGCCGCGCGCGGCATGCTCGACGGCGGCATCACGACGGTCCGCGATCTGGGCAGCTTCGGCCGCTCCCTGTTCGACCTGCGGGACGCCGTCGCGCGTGGGCTCGTCGCGGGCCCACGCCTCATCCTGTGCGGGCAGATCGTGGCCGCCACCTCCCCGGGCGGTCGGACGTTCCCGGGCATGTACCGCGAGGCGGACGGTCCGGTCGAGATGCGCAAGGCCGTCCGCGAGCAGATCCGTCAGGGCGCCGACTTCATCAAGGTCATGTCGACGGGCGCGTTGACCGTCGTCGACGAGGACGTGCGGCCGACGCAGATGATCCCCGAGGAGATGGATGCGATCGTCGACGAGGCGCACCGACTCGGCTTCACGGTCGCGTCGCACGCCGAGGGCGCCGACGGGATCCGCCTCTCGGTCGACGCGGGCGTCGACACCGTCGAGCACGGCGAGATGGGCCACCAGGTACCGGACGTCCTCGCCACCATGGCCGAGCGCGGCATCGTCCTCGTCCCCACCCTGTGCGTGTTCGACGCCGTGGCCGACGCCGGCGGACCGTTCCTCCCGTGGATGCGGGAGCGGGCCCTGCGGCTGCGTGAGGCGTCACGGAAGACGATGACGGCGGCGCTCGCGGCCGGGGTGCCGATGGCCATGGGCGCCGACGCAGGGCCGCACGGCGAGAACGCCCGCGAGCTCGTCCTGATGGTCGAGGCCGGGATGTCGGCGGGCGAGGGCATCGTGGCCGCCACGTCGACCGCCGCACGCGTGTGCGGCCTCGCGGACGAGGTGGGGACCGTCGCGGTCGGGAGGCGCGCCGATCTCCTGGTCGTGGACGGCGACCCGCTCGCCGACGTGCGCGTCCTCGCCGATCGCGAACGGATCTGGCTCGTGCTGCAGGACGGGAAGCGGGTGGCCGGAGCCCGCTGACCCGCGTGGGCGCCGGGAGGCTGCCTGTCAGACGTGGTCCCGCGGGATGGACGTGTCCCAGACCTTCGCGAAGACGCGCGTGGCACCCTCGTAGGCGTCGACGGCGTTCGTGACCCGGAAGTTCTCGCGGTCGGCGGTCATCGTGCTGCGCGTCTCGACCCGGATCTGCCACGGTCCGCGACCCTGGGCGACCGTCCAGGCCGAGCTGATCGACGCCGAGAGCGGGTCGCCGTCGAGAATCATGTACACGTCCCGGCCACATGTCTCCCACTCGAGGCCGTCGCGGAGCATCCGCTCCCGGCCGGAGTCCTCGATCCACGTCTGCTCGAGCCGGCCCGACTCGACGCTCCGGTGGATCTCGCGTCCGCTCTCGGCCGCGCGCATCATCTCCGTCGCGAGCGGGGGCGCGGACTCCGAGTCCTCGAACGGCCGCAGCTCGTCGTCCTCCGGGCGGACGGGACGCACCGGGAGCTCGAGCGTGCCGCCGGACAGCTGGAGGGTGACCGGCTCCGGCGACGGCCAGATCCACGGCCAGTAGGTCGGCGAGAGTGCCACCCGCACGCGGTGCCCGGGCCGGAACGCGTGCGCGATGAACCCGAGGCGGATCCGGACCGTCACGGGGCGGCCGGGCTCGAGCGGCTCCGGCTGCTCGTGCCCGGTCCGGTGCGTCAGGTTGAGGACGCCGCGGCAGACGAGCAGCGAGGCGCCGTCCGGCGCGACGTCGCACAGGCGCACGGCCACGAAGGCGTCGCGACGGTCCGCGGCGACGGTCAGGACGAGCTCCGGGAACCCGAGCAGCTCGGACGGCTCGTCGAGCGGCGCCGACGTGAAGCTGAGCGCCAGGCCATCCTCGGCGCGCTGGTCCGGTGGCGTGTCCGTGGTCCGGCCGTAGGGGCACCACGTGCCGGCGTCGACGCCCGCCGCCTGGGCGCCCTCGAACGTCAGCCGCAGGTCCTCGACGGGCCCGTCCACCAGCGTGCCGCCCGGCCCGAGCGCGAACGTCTGCGGCTCGACGCGCGGTGACGGCCAGGCCGCCTCGGCCACCCAGCGTCCGGGCCGCTCGGCGTGGAACGGCGCGGGCGCGACGGGCTCGGGCATCCAGGCCCGCAGGACCGGCTCGTCCATGATCCCGGTGTCCTCGCCCTTCAGCCAGTGGTCCCACCACCGGACGGTCTCCTGGAGGAAGCCGATCGTCGGCCCCGGGATCCCGGCCTCCGGGTAGTTGTGCGACCACGGGCCGACGAGCGCCTTCCGCGGCACGTTCTCCGGCAATCCCTCGAGCAGGCGCGGGATGGCGTTCCGGTACGCGTCGGCCCAGCCGCCGACGGCGTAGACCGCGCACTCGATCGCCCCGTAGTCCTCGCACACGGAGCCCTGCTTCCAGTAGTCGTCCCGACGCTGGTGGGCGAGCCACGTGTGCAGGAACGGCGGCGTCCGCTCCAGGCGGTCGAGCCACATCGAACGCCAGCGCTCGCCCACGACCGTCGGGTCGGGCGCCCGGCTGTTGTAGGCGAGCATCGTCGACGCCCAGCCGATCATCTCGGAGGCGAGCACGCAGCCGCCCATGTAGTGGACGTCGTCCGCGTACCGGTCGTCGGTCGAGCAGAGCGTGACGATCGCCTTCAGGGCCGGTGGACGGCGCGCCGCGACCTGGAGGCCGTTGAAGCCGCCCCACGAGATGCCGATCATCCCGACCGCGCCCGTGCACCACGACTGGTCCGCGAGCCATGCGATGACCGCCTCGGCGTCGTCCTGCTCCTGCGGCAGGTACTCGTCGAGGAGGATGCCGTCCGAGTCGCCGCTCCCGCGGAGGTCGACCCGCACGCCGGCGTAGCCACGCGCGGCGACGTACGGGTGGCGCGTCGAGTCGCCGACCGCCGTGTCGTCCGTCTTCCGGTAGGGGATGTACTCGAGGACCGCCGGCACGGGCCGCTCCTCGGCGTCCTCGGGCAGCCAGATCCGCGCGGCGAGCCGGCAGCCGTCGGGCATCGGGATCCAGGTGTTCTCGATCTCCCGCACCGGTCGCAGACCGGCCGGCGCGGTCACAGCAGCACCCGTGGGATCGACTCGGTCCAGCTGTTCGTGTGGTGCGCCTTGCCGTTGACGAGCACCTCGAGGTCGATCGTGACGTGGAAGTGCGTCGCCGTGGCCTGCACGGAGACGTCCGAGCTGCCCTGCGTGACGCCGTTCGGCCGCGTGATGGTGGTCACGTGGCGCCCGGTCGCGCTGGCCGTGGACGGGTCGGCGCGGTCCACCTCCGCGGTCATCGCGTACTCCCGACGGACGACCGTCGAGGCGTTGACGCGGAGGTCCGCGGCCTCGCGGATGCGCACCCGTGAGCGCCCCGTCAGGACGTCGTGGACGACCTCCCAGGTGGGCGGCTCCGTGCGGTCGGAGTGACGCGTCCGCCCGACGTCCGACGGTCGGAACTGCGGCGGCTCGGCGCTGCCGTGCTCGGGCACGGTCGGAAGGACGACGCGCGACGGTCGCGCGCTTCCGCGCAGGACGCGATTCGTGGCCGATTCGGGCGTCGGCCACACGTTCGGCCAGTCGGCGCTGGCGATCGAGACCCGGATGCGGTGCCCCGCGGGGAACACCCACGCCGTCGTGTCGATGTCGATCTCGAGCTCGTAGACCTCGCCGGGGACGAGCGGCTCCGGATCGGTCAGCGACGACCGACGCGTGGCGTTCAGCATCCCCTTGGCCACGAGGTGCGAGACGCCGTTCGGGGCGACGTCCGAGACGCTCACGGCGAATCCGATCACCGTAGCCGTCGAGGCGACGTGCAGGATCGCCCGCGGCCGGCCGATGACGTGCAGGTCCTCGGTCAGCGGCGGCCCCGTGAACACGAGCGAGGACGCCTCGTCGGGGCGTTGGTCGCCGGGGAGCCCGAACTGCAGGCCACCGGACCACAGCCCTGCGGTGACCCCGACCGTCGGGTCGTACTCGAAGGCGTCCTCGCCGTCCGGGCCGGGCGTCTCGTCGAGCAGACCGGACGCCCCGAGATGCAGCGTCCGCTCGCCCGCCCCGGGCGGCGGCCAGTCCGTCTCCGCCCGCCAGGCCCCCGCGGCGTCGAGCCGGTCGACGACGGGCGGCTCGGCGTGCTGCTCGTACAGCAGCACGGGCGGCTCGTCCATGATCCCGGTCTCCCGACCCTTGCACCAGTGGTCGAGCCAGCGCACGACCTCGTGCAGGTAGTCGATCCGCGGACCCGGCACGGCCACGTCCGGCACGGCGTGGTTCCACGGCCCGACGAGGACCTTCTTCGGCACGTCGAGCTCCTGGTAGAGCCGCAGCGGCGGGTTCGGGTAGCCGTCGCGCCAGCCCCCGATCATGAACACGGGACAGCGGATCCGATCGGCGATGCCCCGCACCGACCCGTGCCGCCAGTACGGCCCGTCCGTCTGGTGCGCGAGCCACTTGAGGTAGTACGGCTCGTTGTGGGCGATGTGCTCCTCCCAGATCCGCGCCCAGTCCCCGCCCGACCACTCCGGGTACGGCGGCAGCGCGTTGTACGCCGTCATGAAGTTCCCGTAGTGCCCGACGTCGTAGTACTTCCGCAGGTGCCCGCCGCGGTAGTGGCAGTCGTCCGTGTAGCGGTCGTCCGTGAAGTACATC
>CADCWC010000251.1 GCA_902806305.1 uncultured Thermoleophilia bacterium
GGGGGCCGACTGCTCCGTCAGCGCGGCCTGAAGGTCGGCGTCGTGAAGCTCGACCCGTACATCAACGTCGACCCGGGCACCATGAGCCCGTTCCAGCACGGCGAGGTCTTCGTCACCGAGGACGGGGCCGAGACCGACCTCGACCTGGGCCACTACGAGCGCTTCATCGACGAGAACACGTCGCGGCTCTCGAACTCGACGGCGGGGTCGATCTACGACGCCGTCATCCGCAAGGAGCGGCGCGGCGAGTTCCTCGGCTCGACCGTCCAGGTGATCCCGCACATCACGGACGAGATCAAGGAGCGGGTGCTGCGCGTCGCGCGCGGGGCCGAGCTCGACATCGTCCTCGTCGAGATCGGCGGCACCGTCGGCGACATCGAGAGCCTGCCGTTCCTGGAGGCCATCCGCCAGCTCCGCAACCAGGTCGGACGCGACCACGTGCTGTACCTGCACGTGACGCTCGTCCCGATGATCGAGGCGGCCGGCGAGCTGAAGACGAAGCCGACCCAGCACTCGGTCAACGAGCTCCGCCGGATCGGCGTGACGCCCGACGTCGTGGTGTGCCGCTCCTCGCAGCCGCTCTCCGTGGAGCTCCGCGCGAAGATCGCGCTCTTCGCCGACCTCGAGACCGAGGCGGTGATCGCCGCCGAGGACAAGCGCAACATCTACCGCGTGCCGCTCGCCCTGCACGCGCAGGACCTCGACGGCCTCGTGCTCGGGCACTTCGGCATCGACGCGCCGCCCGCGGACCTGGCCGAGTGGAACGCGCTCGCCGACCGCGTCGACGGCCTCTCGGGCTCCGTCCGGATCGCCGTGGTCGGCAAGTACGTGCAGCTCCAGGACGCCTACCTGTCGGTGGTCGAGGCGCTCCGGCACGGCGGCATCCATCACGGCGTCGAGGTCGACCTCGACTTCGTCGACGCGGAGAGCCTCTCGCCGGAGGAGGCCGAGCGGCACCTCGAGCGTGCGGACGGCATCCTGATCCCCGGCGGCTTCGGCGTGCGCGGCATCGAGGGCAAGATCCAGGCCGCCCGCTACGCCCGCGAGCGCGGCGTCCCCTTCCTCGGCGTCTGCCTCGGGATGCAGGTGGCCACGATCGAGTTCGCCCGGCACGTCTGCGGCCTCGACGGCGCGAACTCGACCGAGTTCGACCCGGACACGCCCCACCCGATCGTCGACCTGCTGCCCGAGCAGCAGGACGTCCGCGCCATGGGCGGGACGATGCGCCTCGGCGCCGAGCCGGTGGTCGTCCGCCCGGGCACGAAGGCCGAGGAGGCCTACGGGCACGAGCTCGTCTACGAGCGCCACCGGCACCGGTACGAGGTCTCGAACGCGCTCCGGCCGCGCCTCGAGGAGCGCGGCCTCGTGATCTCCGGCGTCTACGCCGCCAAGGACCTCGTCGAGATCCTCGAGCTGCCCGACCACCCGTGGTTCGTGGCGAGCCAGTTCCACCCCGAGTTCAAGTCCCGACCGACGAAGGCGTCGCCGCTCTTCCGCGACTTCATCGGTGCGGCCGCCACGCGGGCGGGCCTCGAGCCGGTGAGCGCGCCGGTCCCGGTCGAGGCGCACGGCTGATGCCGTGCTCGGTCGCCTCCGGGGCGGTCGACCTGTTCCTGGAGCTCGCGGCCCTCGAGACACCGCCCGGCCGGGAGCGTCCGGCGGCGGACCGGTGCCTCGAGTACCTGCGCGAGCTCGGCCTCGACCCGCGGGAGGACGACGCGGCGGCCCGGCTCGACGGGGACACCGGCAACATCCACGTCCGCCTCGAGCCGACCGGGCCGGGCACGCCGCTCTTCTTCTGCGCGCACCTCGACACCGTGCCGCCCGAGGCGCCGGTCGAGCCGATCCTCGTCAACGGCGTGATCACGAACCGCCACGACGCGATCCTCGGCGCCGACAACAAGGCGACCGTCGCGGGCATGCTCGACGGCCTGCGTCGCCTGCTCGCGGAGGGGCGCCCGCACGCGGGCGTGGAGCTCGTCCTCACCCCGCAGGAGGAGATCGGCCTGCTCGGCGTGAAGGCGTTCGACGTGGAGGCCCTCGCGGCCCGCGTCGGCTACGTCTACGACCACGGCGGCCCCGTGGGCGGCATGGTGATGGCCGCCCCGAGCCAGAAGACGATCGACCTGCGCTTCCTCGGTCGCGCGTCCCACTCGGGGATCGCGCCGGAGGAGGGCCGGAGCGCCGTGGCCGCGGCGGGCCGCGCCATCGCGGCCATGCGCCTGGGCCGGATCGACGAGGGCACGACTGCGAACGTCGGCACGATCCACGGCGGCATCGCGCGCAACGTCGTGCCGAGCCTCTGCACCCTGAAGGCCGAGGTCCGCGGGCTCGACCCGGCGCGCTGCGCCGAGGAGACGACCCACCTGCTCACCGCCGCGGCGACGGCGGCCGCCGCGGAGGGGTGCTCGGTGGAGACCTCCGTGGTCGACGAGTACACGGCCTACCGCTTCCGTCGCGGCGACCCCGCCGTGCGGCTGGCCCGCCAGGCCCTCGAGGCGGCGGGGCTGCGCGTCTACGACCTCCTCTCGGGCGGCGGGGCCGACGCGCACGTCTTCAACGCCCGCGGCCTGTCCTGCCTCAACCTGACCTCCGGCATGGAGAAGATCCACACGGCCGAGGAGCAGATCGCCGTCGCCGACGTGGACGCGCTGTCCGAGCTGACGGTCGAGCTGGTGCGCGCCGCGGCCGACGGCGGCTGACACTCGTCCCGCGGCCGGCGGCGTGCCATCCTGCGGGCAGGGTGGCCACGACGAGGTCCGGGGGCGTCATGCAGGTCGAGAAGGTCCGGGTGAGCTGGGAGGAGATCGCCGCGATGGTGGCGGGCCTCGCCGAGAGCGTGCGCGGCGAGTACGACGTCCTGCTCGCGATCACGCGCGGCGGGCTCATCCCGGCGGGACTGCTCGCCTACCACCTGCGCATCCGCAACATCCTGGTCGCGGCCGTGGAGTTCTACGGTGACGACGGGCAGCGGGCCGCCGCTCCGACCTTCCTCCAGTTCCCCGCCGACCCGCTCCTGCGCGGCCAGCGCGTGCTCGTCGTGGACGAGGTGTGGGACTCCGGCCGCACGATCCAGGCCGTCACGGAGCGCATCGAGCAGGCGGGCGGCGTGCCCACGACGGCGGTGCTGCACTGGAAGCCCGAGCGCTCCGAGGTAGACGCCCGGCCCGACCACCACGTCGTCGAGACGTCGAGCTGGATCGTCTACCCCTGGTCGCCCCGCTCCTGAGCCGGCCGGCCTCGTCCCGGTCCGCGCGCCCGGTGTGGGCTACGATCGAGCGGTGAAGGTCGGCGTCGCCAGGGAGATCAAGCCCGACGAGTACCGGGTGGCGCTGACGCCGGCGGGCGCGCGCGAGCTGACCCACGACGGCCACGAGGTCCTCGTGGAGCGCGGCGCCGGCGAGGGCAGCGCGCTCTCCGACGAGCGCTACATGGCGGCGGGCGCACGGATCGTCGACGTCGAGGAGGTGTGGGCCGAGGCCGACCTGCTGCTCAAGGTGAAGGAGCCGATCCCGCCCGAGTACGGCCGCCTCCGCGCCGGGCAGACGCTGTTCACCTACCTGCACCTGGCCCCGGCGCCGGAGCTGACCCGTGCGCTGATCGAGTCCGGGGCGACCTGCATCGCCTACGAGACGGTGCAGACGGACGACGGGCGGCTGCCGCTGCTCGCGCCCATGTCCGAGGTGGCGGGACGGCTCGCGCCGCAGATGGGCGCCCTCTCGCTCGAGAAGCCGCGCGGCGGTCGGGGCGTGCTGCTCGGCGGCCTGCCCGGCGTGCCGCCCGCGCGCGTCGTCGTGCTCGGCGGCGGCATCGTGGGGTACAACGCCGCGCTGATCGCGCTCGGGATGCTCGCCGACGTCTGGGTGCTCGAGCGCTCGGTGGAGCGGATGCGCGAGCTCGAGCAGTGGATGGAGAGCCGCGTCACGCTGCAGATCTCGAACCGCTCGACGATCGACGAGGCGATCGCCGGGGCCGACCTCGTGATCGGCGCCGTGCTCGTCACCGGTGCCCGGGCGCCCAAGCTCGTGACCCGCGACATGCTGGGCCACATGCAGCCGGGCGCGGTGCTCGTCGACGTGGCCATCGACCAGGGCGGCTGCTTCGAGACCTCCCGGCCGACGACGCACTCGGACCCGACCTACGAGGTCGACGGCGTCATCCACTACTGCGTCGCCAACATGCCCGGCGCAGTGCCGATCACGGCGACGCACGGGCTGACCAACGTGACGCTGCCGTTCGTGGAGGCGATCGCCCACCACGGCGTGCGGGCGGCCCTGGCCCGGTCCCGTCCGCTGGCCCGGGGCGTGAACGTGATCGACGGGCACCTGACGAACGAGCCGGTCGCCGAGAGTCACGAGCTGCCGTTCGTGCCGCTGCACCGCGTGCTGCCCGACCTCGCCCCGACCGGCTGATCGACGCCGCGCGCCCGGCCGGGCGCCGCCTACGCGAGCCAGGCCAGCCCGACGACCTGGTCGAGCGGCAGGCGTCCGAGCGGCACGAACGCCTCGGTGTCGAGGATCACCGCCGTCCGGCCGGGCTGCGTCGTGACCGCCACGTGGCGCCCGTCCGGGGCGAAGGACGCGTCGAGCAGCCGCTCGCCGCCGACCCCCGCGACGGGACTCGGACGGCCCGGCCGGAGCAGCCTCCAGTCGTCCGTCGGACGGCCGCGCTCCCGCACCAGCACGGCGACCGCCGCCCCGTCGCCCGCCAGCCGCACCGCCCGGGGCTCGGTGTCCGGCCCGAGCGCCCAGCCGTCGACCCAGGTGCCGTCGCGGACGCGGTACAGCGCGACGATGGCGTCACCCCGGTCGTCCGCGGAGGCGACGGCCAGCACGCGGCCGTCGGGCGAGCCCGCGAGGACGTACGGCGGGCTCCCGGGCGGGGCGCTCGGGTCGAATGGGAACGCACGACCCGTCGAGTCCTCCAGCTGGAGCGGGGGGTTCTCCGGCGACGGCGCCAGGTATGGGCGGCCACCGAGCCGGACCGGCAGGCAGCCGGCCCGCCGGGACGGCGTCGCGCGACCGAAGCGGAGCGTCTCGTTGAAGCCGTTCGAGCAGCGGTGCACCGCCCCGTCGTCGTCGAGCGTGGGGGGCCGGCCGGTCGCGAGGCGCACGGGCGTCCGCGCCGCCCGACCGCTCCGCAGGTCCACCACATGGGCCGGCCCGTCGAGCGTCTCGCGGAGCAGGGCGAAGCGGCCGCTCGCGCTGACGCCGGCCAGGCAGCCCGCGCGCGGCTCGTCGACTCGCAGCGTGGCGAGGTCGAGCGTCGCGGTCCGGCAGTTCACGTTCGAGTGCACGAGGCGACCTTGCAGCCGTCCGGCGGGGATCGTGGGCAGGGCCGCCGCGCCGCTGAAGGTCGGGGCGGTGCGCGCCGTCGACCGCGGCAGCCCGCCGCTCGTGGCGTCGGCGGCGTCCGGGCGCGGACGGTCCCCGGACGCGCCCGTGTCGGATCCGGACAGGACGGCCGCCCCGCCGACCCCCACGACGGCCGCCACGGCGAGCAGCGAGGCGACCCGCGGACCGTGCCGTCGGCTCACCGCACCCACGCCACCCGGTCCGGGGCAGACTGCACGGTCGAGGAGCGCGAGGCCCGCGCTGCCCGGTCCAGCGGGACGCGCGCGATCGGGCCGAACGTCGTGGCGTCCAGGACGACCACCTCGGCCGGGTCCTGCGTCAGCGCCGCGAGGTGGCGTCCGTCCGGGGAGAACGCGACGTCGGCCAGGAAGGCTCGTCCGATCTGACGCACCGGCGGGGCCCGACGGTCGAGTCGCAGGAGGAACCAGGCCCGGCCCTGCGGGGCGTCGTCGGTCCGGACGAGCACGGCGGCCGCCGCGCCGTCGGCGGCGACGCGGACGTCCGACGGGTCGAGGACCGGGTCGATCGCGCGGCGCCCGACGATGTGTCCGTCGGACGCCCGCACCACGAGGACATGGCGGGACAGGGCGGGATGGAAGGCGATGGCCCCGAGGAAGCGACCGCCGGGGGAGGCTGTCAGGCGGTACGGCGGGCCGGTCTCCCGCAGGACCTTGGCGCCGAACCGTCGCGGCCGCCCCCGGGCGTCGACGAGCGGCAGGCCGTCCGCCGTCGGGTCGGCCAGCCAGTGGAGGCCGGAGGCGAGCGAGACCGGCTCGCAGCCGGGGACCGAGCGGTACGGACCGACCCGCGGCCGGAGCACGATGCGGTCGTCCTCACAGCTCGCCGAGGCCCCGTCGTCGTCGACGGCCACGGT
>CADCWC010000252.1 GCA_902806305.1 uncultured Thermoleophilia bacterium
CCCGCCTCGGACGCCCGCCGGTCCTCGTCGACGAGCTGCCCGCCGACCTGCGCGACCTCGACGGGCTGCGCCGTATCTCGACGACCCTGCTGGCCCCCTGAGCGGTCGAGCCGCCACGACCGACGCGGGCCCCGACCGCCATCCGACCGTGCGCGTCGAGGACCGCGCGCTCGTCCACGATCCGCTCGCGGTCCTGACCCGGCTGCACGCGCTCCAGGCCGAGACGGTCGGCTTCGGCTTCGGCCGGCAGGAGGTCGTCTACGCCGGCTCGCCGACGGCGGTCGAGGAGCTCCTCGTCCGGCGCGCCGGTGACTGGGAGCGCGTCGTCAGCGTGACCGCCTCGCGGGTGGCGCGCACGCGGTTCTCCTACGGCATGCCGCTCCTCGGCAGTCCCGACCCGCAGACGCACCGCCACGCCCGCCGCACGCTCCAGCCCGCCTTCACGCGCGAGCGCATCGCCGAGACGGCCGACACCATCGTCGCCCTGGCCGAGGCGGCAGTCGACGGCTGGGGCGAGGAGATCGACGCGGGCGCGACGTGCGGCGCGCTGACCGCGGCGATCAGTGCCGGCACGCTCTTCCGCGGCACGCCGCTCGACGCGGTGGCCACGACCGCGAGCCTCGACGCTGCGCTGGCGGGCTTCCGGCCCTTCTCCACCCTCGGCTCGACGATCGCCGCGGCGGGACGGGCGGCGGGCAGCGCGCGGGCCGGCGTCGAGCTCGTGTCGCACGTCGGCGCCGCCCTCCACGACGTGCCGGTCGGCGACGGGCGGACGGCGGCCTCACAGGTCCTGGCCGCCGCCGAGGGGCACCTGGACGACCCGGGCGCGGTGGCGCGCGAGGCGATCGGCGTCTTCGCGGCCTCGTCGGAGACCACCTCGCGCGCCCTGACGTGGGCACTCGGGCTGGTCGCGGGCCATCCCGACGTGGCCGAGCGCATCCGCGACGAGACCGTCGCTCGGGCCCCGGGCCGGTCGCTCGGGGGTGACGACGCCGAGCAGCTGCCGTACACCCGCGCGGTCATGGCCGAGACGTTGCGCCTGTACCCGCCCGCGTGGGTCGTGGCCCGGCGTGCCCGCGTCGCCACGGAGCTCGCCGGACGACCCGTGCGCGAGGGCACCGTGGCCGCGGCGTCGTCGTGGGCCTCGGGACGCGACGAGCGCTGGTGGCCTGACGCGACGCGCTTTCACCCCGAGCGCTTCCTGACGGCGGCGCCGGGACGGCCGCGCTACGCGGTGTTCCCGTTCGGCGGCGGGGTGCGCCAGTGCATCGGCGAGCGCCTGGCCTGGCTCGAGGGCGTGCTCGTGCTCGGCACGGTCCTGCGCCGGGTCCGGCTGACGCCTTCCGGACCGCTGCCCGCCGCGCACGCCGGAGCGAGCCTCGAGCCGGCCGGCCCGCTGCTCCTGCAGGTCCGCCGTCGCGACGGGGTCGGGACGGTGGCGTGACGGCCGTCGGCGACCTCGCGCAGCCGCTCGGCCACGAGATCGCGCCCGGTTGGCGGGTGGAGCGGTACGGCCGCTCGCGGGACGACGTGCCGCTCCGCGTCTTCCGACCGGACGACGATCGGCCGCTCCAGGGCCTCCTCACGGCGGCGCAGCACGGCGAGGAGCCGGAGACGCTGCTCCTGGCCCGCCGGCTCCTCGAGCGGGTGCCGGGTGCCGACGCCCGCTGGGCGATCGTGCCGGTCCTGAACCCGGACGGCCTGCTCGCGGGGACCCGGCAGAACGCCGCCGGCGTCGACTTGAACCGCAACTTCCCGACCCCGAGCTGGGGTCCGGGGCCGTCGTTCACCTTCCCGCCCGGCATCGCGCCGGAGGACCGCCACCGCCCGAACCGGCGCAACCGTTCCGCCACCGGCAAGGGTCCCGCCTCCGAGCCCGAGACGCAGGCGCTGATGGCGCTGGTGACGCGCCTCGACGTGCCGTTGGTCGTCGACCTGCACGCACCGCTGGAGCTGATCCTCCGCACGCCGAACGCCCCCGACGCCCTCTGCGCCGCCCTGGCCCGGAGCGCCTCGCTCCCCGTGCACGACGAGATCGGGGGTGAGAGGCGCGCCTCCTTCGACGCCTGGTGCCTGTCCGTAGGTCGGGCCGCGCTCGTCTACGAGGTGGAGCACGCGGGCCTGCCGGAGCTCTGCCGACGGCACCTGCCGGGGCTCGAGGCGCTCGTGCGGGGCGAGCTGGGCTAGGACCCCGTCGCGGAGACCATCGTCGCGAACGGTGGGCCGTGCGCCGGCAGGATGCGCTCGACCGTCGACCCGGACGTCGCGCCGCGGGGCGGCACGACGTCGCCGACCACGAGCGCCGCGCCGCCCGGCAGCTCGTACGCCGCCTCGCCGCCCGCCGAACGCACGACGTGGGCCCCGACGCCGCCCGGCAGCGTCTCCCCGGGGTCGAAGCGGTGCGCCCCGAACGGCACGGCGGCGTCCGTCGACCAGCCGGGCGACCGGACCGTGACGCCCGCGTACCGACTGACCACGGCGGCCGTGTCGCGGGCGTGGCGAGGCCGCGTCAGGAGGACGACGACCGGCCGGGCGAGGCGGGCCACGTCGGCGTCGAGCGCCCGCCAGAACCGCTCGGCCTCGACGGAGCCCGCCGCCGGCACCGCCGGGTCGAACAGCAGCACCGCGTCGGCCGTCTCCAGGTAGACGGAGGCCGCCCGTCCCGGCGGGCAGCCCGCCGCCGCGGGCGCCGACGTCGTCCACCGCCAGAGGCCGTCGGCCAGCCGCTCGACCTCCACCGGTCAGCCCGTGTACGGCGTGAGCAGCTGGTCGACCGGCGCGAAGTCGTCGCGGAGCGACCGCTCGCCGTCGATCCACGCGTCGAGCGTGGCGCCCGCCAGCACGACTTCGAAGCCGCCCGCGCTCCGCACCGCGGCCTCCAGGGCGACGGGGTCGATCGGCTCGTCGGACGCCACGAAGACGTGGTTGCCGCCGTCCTGCCCCTGCGCCATCGGCGGCGTCGCGATCAGTGCCACGTGCTCGAACACCTCCCCGAGCGTCGCCGCCTCGGCGCGACCGAACCGCAGCGGCGGCAGGTCGATGAGGTTCAGCACGTAGAGCCCGCGCGGTGTCAGCCGGTCGCGGATCGCCCGCAGCATCTCGACGGTCGTGAGGTGCCACGGCACCGTCAGGCCGCTGAACGCGTCGCCGACCACGACGTCGTAGCCGTCGCGGGGCTCGTCGTCGATCGTCTGGCGCGCGTCGCCGACCCGCACGCGCAGGTCCGGGCCGGTCTCGAGGTCGAGGCGCGTGCGCCCGATCTCCACGACCGCGGGGTCGAGCTCGAGGACGACGCTCCGACTGCCCGGTCGCGTCGCGGCGAGGTAGCGCGGCATCGTGAAGCCGCCGCCGCCGATGTGGAGGGCGTCGAGCGGGCCGGCGGGCGCGAGCGTGTCGATCGCCGCCGCGAAGGCCCGCGCGTAGCGGAACTCGAGGTGGGTCGGATCGTCGAGGTCGACGTAGCTGTTCCGGGCCGTGTCGAGCAGGAGCGTCCGGCCGCCCTCCCGCTCCGGGTCCTCGACGACGCGCACGCAGCTGTAGGCCGACGCGATCTGGCAGCCGTCCTCGACCGCGAGCGCCGCGGACGCCGGGACGAGCGCGAGCACGAGCAGCGTGCCCGTGAGGACCCGGGCCCGTCGGCCGAGCAGCAGCCAGAGCGCCGCGCCGCCCAGCACCAGCGCGAGGCCGACGCCGAGCACGATCGGCCTCGTCGGGACGCGGGCCACGAGCACGAACCCCGTCAGGAACGTGCCGACGAGAGCCCCGGCCGTGGCCAGTGCGGAGAGGCCGCCCACGACCTCGCCGGTGTGCTCCAGCCGGTGGAGCTGCAGCTTGGCCACCGTCGGCTGGACGGCGCTCAGGACCGCCGCGGGGGCGAAGAACGCGACCAGGGCGAGCGCCACGACGGCGGTCGGGCCACCGCCGCGCAACGGCTCGCCGAGCCCCTCGACGATCGGCACGGCCGCCATCGCGAGGATGCCCCCCACCACGACGATCGGGCCGAGCAGCGCCCGTGGGTCGAGCCGGTCGGCCAGCCGCCCCCCGTACCAGCTGCCGAAGGCGATCCCGGCCAGGACGGTCCCGATGATGCCGGTGTAGGTCTCGAGCGTCACGCCGACGTAGGGGGCCAGCAGGCGGGCGGCCACGATCTCGAGGACGAGGATCGCCGCGGCGGCGAGGAACACGACCACTCCGGCGAGGGCGCGAGGCATGCGGCCAGTATGCCGGGCCGGCCGGCCGCGCCCCCGGGACCTCCGCCGGCCGCCGGCGCGCCCGTCGCCGGCGCTCTACGCTGCCTCCACTCCGACCGCCCGCGACCACGAGGCCCCATGCCCGACCGGACCATCCTGCTCGGCCAGGACCGCATCCCGCGCCGTTGGTACAACCTCGGCGCCGACCTGCCCCTGCCCGCGCCGCCGCTCCATCCCGGCACGCACCAGCCGCTCGGCCCCGAGGATCTCGCGCCGCTCTTCCCGATGGCGCTGATCCTGCAGGAGGTGTCGGCGGAGCCGGAGCACGAGATCCCGGCCGAGGTGCGCGACGCCTATCGGCTCTGGCGGCCCACGCCGCTGATCCGCGCCACCCGCCTCGAGGAGGCGCTCGGTCTGCGGGCGGCGCGCATCTACTACAAGTACGAGGGCGTCAGCCCGTCGGGATCGCACAAGCCGAACACGGCGGTGCCGCAGGCGTACTACAACCGCGAGGACGGCCGCAGGCGCCTCATCACCGAGACCGGCGCGGGTCAGTGGGGCTCGTCGCTGGCCTTCGCCTGCAGCCTCTTCGCGCTCGAGTGCAGCGTCTTCATGGTCCGGGTGTCGTACGACCACAAGCCGTACCGTCGCGTGCTGATGGAGACCTACGGCGGCTCCGTCGTGGCGAGCCCGTCGGACCGGACGGAGGTCGGCAGGCGGATCCGGGCGGAGCATCCGGACTCGCCCGGGTCGCTCGGGATCGCCATCTCGGAGGCCGTGGAGGTCGCCGCCCAGGACCCGGAGGCGGCGTACTCGCTCGGGTCGGTGCTGAACCACGTGATGCTGCACCAGACCGTGATCGGCCAGGAGGCCCGGGAGCAGCTCGCCCTCGTGGGCGAGACGCCCGACGTGGTCATCGGCTGTGCGGGCGGCGGCTCGAACTTCGCGGGGCTCGCCTTCCCGTTCCTGCGCGACAAGATCGCGGGCGCGGACATCGAGGTCATCGCCTCCGAGCCCGCCTCGTGCCCGACCCTGACCCGGGGGATCTACGCCTACGACTACGGCGACGCGGTCGGCATGGCGCCGCTGATGCCGATGCACACGCTCGGCCACGACTTCGTCCCGCCGAAGGTGCACGCGGGCGGCCTGCGCTACCACGGCATGTCGCCGCTCGTCTCGCACGCGGTCAACGAGGGGCTCGTCCGCGCCGAGGCCTACGCCCAGCTCGAGTGCTTCGCCGCGGCGGTGCAGTTCGCCCGCGCCGAGGGCATCGTCCCGGCGCCGGAGACCTCGCACGCCATCAAGTCGGCGATCGAGGCCGCACGCCGGGCCGAGGAGTCAGGCCGGGAGCAGGTGATCGTCTTCAACCTGTCCGGGCACGGCCACTTCGACATGCAGGCCTACGCCGACTACTTCGCGGGCCGGCTCGCGGACGACGTCATGCCGGAGGACGAGGTCGAGCGGGCGCTGGCTGCGATCGGCGGCTTCCCCAAGCCGCCCGCCGCCGTGGTCTGACCTCCGGGAGCCCGCTCAGCGACTGGCGAAGTCCGCGGTGAAGACCGCGGCGCGCCGGTGGCCGCGGAACGTCCCGAACGACCGCCCGACGCCGACGACCCGGAACTCGCGGTCGAGGATGATCGCCCGGTGCGGGGGGCTGTCCATCCACATCCGCACGACGGCCGCAGGCGCTCGGAGCCGACCGGTGCCCCAGGCGAGGTTCTCGCCGACGACGGGGGCGGGATGGTGGCGGCGGACGCGGTCGCCGAAGTCGGGGCCGCCGAGCGACGGGTGCGAGAAGTAGTCGCGGAGGAGCATGTCGCGCGAGTGGCTGCGCGCCGCCTGGACCAGCCCGGGCGCGACGCGGAGCGCGCCGAGCCCGTGCCGGGCCCGGACCTCGTTCAGGGCCTCGACGACCTGGCGCTCGACCGGCGTCTGCGACCGGCTCCGGGCCTGGGCGGCCGGCGTGAGGACGAGCAGGGCGAGCGCGAGCAGCAGGG
>CADCWC010000253.1 GCA_902806305.1 uncultured Thermoleophilia bacterium
TGGACCTCCTCGAGCAGGTCGCGGCCGCGTTGCGCTGAGAGCCGGTCCGGCGTCACGGACGTCGGGAACCGCGCGGGTAGTCTGCGCCGGTGGACGTCCGGGCCTTCGTCGAGCGTGACTGGCCGCGGGTGTGGCCGATCGTCCGCGACGTCGTGCGCGCGCAGGACACCTTCGCGTACGACCCCTCGCTGACCGCCGGGCAGGCGTTCGACCTCTGGGTCGCGGCGCCGCCGGGCTTGACCGTGGTCGGGGTCGACGACGGTCACGTCGTCGGCACCGCCACGATGGGGCCGAACCGCCCCGGGCCGGGAGCGCACGTGGCGACCGCGAGCTTCATGGTCGCTGCGGCGGCGCGCGGCCGAGGTGTCGGCACCGCACTCTGCCGGTTCGCGCTCGACTGGGCGCGGGAGCGCGGCTACGCCGGGATGCAGTTCAACGCCGTCGTCGAGTCGAACGGCGCGGCCGTCGCGCTCTACCGGCGGCTCGGCTTCGACGTGGTCGGGACGGTCCCCGGCGCGTTCGCCCACCCGACGCTCGGTCGTGTGGGCCTCCACGTCATGTACCGCGAGCTCTGACACCCATGGACCGCGACCGCGGCGTGCCCGCGGAGATATCCCGGCTCGTGGACCGGGCGGTCGAGGCCATCGCCTCCGTGCGCGGCGTGCGAGCCGTCGTCCTCGGCGGCTCCTGGGCGTCGGGTGCGGCCCGTCCGGACTCGGACGTCGACCTCGGGCTCCTCTACGACGCCCGTCGGCCGTTCTCCGTCGCGGACCTGAAGGCGGTCGTCGGTCGCCTGGACGACCGCGGAGCGCTGGCCGACGTGACGCCGTTCGGCGCCTGGGGCCCGTTCATCGACGGTGGTGCCTGGCTGATGGTCGACGGCCGCCACGTGGACCTGCTCTACCGCGAGCTCGGGCGGTTGCGCCACGCCGTCGCGGACGGTGTCGCCGGGCGGGCCACGACGCACTACCAGCCGGGCCATCCGCATGGCTTCCGGAGCGAGATCCCGCTCGCCGAGCTGGTCATCGCCCGCGTGCTGCACGACCCGGAGGGGCTCGTCGACGAGCTGCGCGCCCCGCTCCTGCCCTACCCGCAGGCGCTGCGGGCCGAGATCGTGCGCGCCTCGCTCTGGGAGGCCGGGTTCACGATCGACGTGGCGCGAGCCGCGGCGGCGCGGGGTGACGTGCACCACGTGGTCGGCTGCCTGTATCGCGCGGCGACCTGCCTGGCGCTGGCCCTGCTCGCCCACGGCCGCGTGTGGTGCGCCAACGAGAAGGGCGCGGTTCGCCTGGCCGCCCGCGTCGGTGGATCGCCGGACGGCTTCGCCCAGCGCCTCGAGGCGGTGCTGGGCCGGCCGGGGCGCTCGCCCGCCGCGCTCGGCCGGTCGCTCGACGTGCTCGCGAGCGAGCTCGAGGCCGTGCGGACGACGACGGCTCCGGGCGATCCGTCGGGTGGCACCGCCATACTCGGGCCATGAAGCTCTACGTCTGCTGGGCCGTCAACGGCGCGTCTCGCGGTCACCCGTGCGGGCGCGCGTACGACGCCCTGCGGGCGGCCGGTCACGACCCCGAGGTGATCAGGTCGCGCGGATCGCGCCTGCTGCCCGACGTCCTGAACCGGAGCGAGGGCCGCCGGGAGGCGAGGCGGCTCACCGGCGGCAGGACCCTGCCCGTGCTCGTCACCGACGACGGCGACGTCGTGGCCGACTCGAAGCGGATCATCGCCTGGGCGCAGGAGCATCCCGCCGGCGGTCGACCGTCGACGACCGCGGCACCCCGGTAGGGAAGGAGCGGTCCGCCCGGCGGGCTGCCGGCCGCTCGAGGCGCTCGGGCCGTCGTTCGACGTCCTCGCGGGCGAGCTCCCCGCGGTCCGGGCGGCGACGGGTGGGAACGCGGGTCGACTCCCCGACGTTCGGACGCCCATGACTCCCGAATCCCCCAGTCGTCCAGGCCGGCAGATCACGGACGAGGTCCTGTCGTGGCCGGGCGTCACGGCGGCGCCGCACCGCTTCGGCGGCGTCGAGCTGCTGCTCGGCCGCCGCGAGCTCGGGCACCTCCACGGCGACCGGCTCGCAGACCTGCCCTTCCCCCGTCGGGTCCGTGACGAGCTCGTGGCGAGCGGCATCGCGGAGGCGCACCACGTGCTGCCGGACAGCGGCTGGGTGAGCTTCCGGATCCGCACCGCGGACGACGTGCCGACGGCCGTCGGGCTCTTCCGTCGTTCGTACGACCGCGCCGTCGCGGCGGCCGGTCGGGCCGGCGTGGGCACGGACGGCGACGCGGGCTAGGAGCGTTCGATCTCGGCGCGGAGACGGGACAGCGCGTCCTCGACCACCACGAGCTCGTCCCGCGCCTTGGCGAGGCCCGCCTGCTGGGTCTCGACGAAGCGCCGGTACGGGGCGATCGCCTCGTTGATGCGCTCCGTCGACTGGCCGATCTCGAGGTGGACCTGGCGTGTGAGGGTCTCCGTCAGCCGCGTCCGGAGGGCCTCCATCTTGTGCTGGAACTGGGCCTTGACGCGGCGCCGCTTGGCCGGGATGACGTACAGCCCGCCGACCGCCAGCGTCGCGGCCAGGGTGATGCCCGTCACGTCGGCCACCGAGCCGCCCAGCGCTCCGACCATCACGACGCCGAGTCCGACGGCGCCGACCTCCGCGAGCGCGGTCTGCGCGAACGCGCCCTGCACGTCGCTCGCCAGGGCCCGCGACTCGGCCTCGCGGTTGTAGCTCGAGACCGTCTCGCGCGAGAGGCGGCCGACCGAGTCGAGCAGGGCCTGCCGGTTGTAGTTGAAGGTCCGGCCGACCTCGCCGACCATGCCTTCCTGGTGGCGGGCGATCTGGCGCCGGTCGATGTAGCCGTCGATGTCCTGCCAGACCTTGAGGTTCCGCTCCACGATCCAGTCGATGATCCGGCCGACCTCGTCCTCGATGCGCTGCGGGGTCTCGCCGACCACCTCGCGCTCGAACGCCCGGCGGATGTCGTCGGAGCTCGTCAGGCTGCGGATGCGACCGATGCGGACGTACTCGTCGAAGAAGGCGAGTCCGCGCGCCTCCATCTCGTTCAGCAGCAGCTCCAGTCGCGCCATGCGCGGCTCGAAGTCGCGCAGCATCTCCTGGTGGAAGGCCGCGAGCTGCGTGTCGATGTTCGCGATCGTCTGCACGTCCTCGGCCAGCAGGCGGAGGCGCTCCCACGCGGTCTCGCGATACGTGCCCGCCACCCGGAGCGAGACGTTGAGCGGGTTCAGGAGCTTCAGCCGGACGCGCTCCTCCTCGTCCAGGGTCTCGAGCAGGAACTCCTCGATCGCGGCGAATCCGCTCGCCTCCCACCCGGGCGCGTCGTCCGCGGCCCGGGCCGCGAGCGCGCGGCGCGCCGAGACGGGGAAGACCGGCGGCGCCTCGCCGAGCAGGCTCTCCGCGTTCCGACGCACGTACTCCTCGACCTCGGTCCGATCGGCGTCGTCGGCCAGGATGTCGACCTTGTTGACGACGAAGACGATCTTCTTGCCCCAGTCGCGGATCTCGGCCAGGAACGCGCGCTCGCTCTCCGTGAACGGCCGGTCCGCGGAGGTCACGAACAGGATCAGGTCGCTCCGCGGCACGAAGTCGCGGGTCAGCTCCTCGTGCTCGCGGATCACCGCGTTCGTGCCCGGCGTGTCGACCACGTTCAGCTCGCGCAGCAGCTCCGCCGGATGTGTGCGCTCCAGTAGGTGCTCGCGGAGCAGCTGGTCGGTCACCTCGGGGCCGTGACGGAGGAGGTTGACCCGGTCGGTCGTCGGCGTGACGCCCTCGGGCAGGACCCGCTCGCCGAGGAGCGCGTTGATGACGCTCGACTTGCCCGAGTTGAACTCGCCCGCCACGACGAGCAGGAAGAAGCCGCCGAGCGCCTCGCGCGCCTGCGTGAGGCGCATCCTGTCCGTGGCCTGCAGGTCGGGCCCGAACGCCTCGAGCGCGTTCGCGAGCCGGTCGAGGAGCTCCGCCTCGCGCACCCGCAGGTCGGCCGCGCGGTCGCCGAGGATCCGGTTCCGGCGCATGAGTCGTCCGATCATCACCCCGAGTGTCGCCCGTCGGGCCGTCCGGTCAAACGGGACGCCCGGCTCCGGCCGGACGTCCTCAGCCGCCGCCGAGGCCGGTCGGGCCGGTGCGGCCCTCGAGCTTGTCGAGCACGATCCGGCTGTCGCGGAGCGCGACGCCGAGCAGGAACGTGCCGCCCGCGTCCGGCTCGGCGGCGCCGAGGCGCTCGGCCAGGGCGGTGGCCAGCGCCGGCGCGTCCTCACCGGGCCAGAACTCGAGGGAGCTCTCGACCGCGCGACGGGCCGCACCGACGAGTGTCGCCGTGCGCTCGGCGTCCGCCGCCCGCCGGGCCTCCTGCACGGCGCGCGTGACGTCGGCCTCGATCAGCCCCAGATTGGGCTCCTCGACGGTCCGCCACCGGTAGCCGGCCCGGGCGGCACCACCGAGCTCATCGAGGGCCACCGCGACGTCGGCGTCCTCGTCGGAGGGCAGCTGCGGATCGGAGACGCGCCGCGCGACCTCGGCGTCGTCGTCGGCGGGGTCGGTGCTTCGGCCGGAGCGGTCCATCCGCGGCATGGTACGTCCTCCCGCGCGGGGCGCCGAGCGCGACCGTCGGAGCGGCGCGCGGGCTTCGACCGCCGCCGCCGCCTTTCGGTCGCAAGCGGCCGGACCGCACGACTCGGGCCCCACGGCCGTGCGCCATGCCGCGCGGCAGCCCCGGCCCGCCGGGGTGCGCGGGCGGTTTCGGTCCCGAAAGCGCGGCGGCGGAGAACGCCGGCTCGTCTTCGTCTTGACAAGGGCGGTCGACCGCCTGTGTACTAGGGCTCCTTGTCGCAGCCGGAGGACATCGAGCCACCCCGTCAGGAGCACGCCGCCGCTCCCTCGGCGGTCTCCTCGACCCTTCCCGCCAACGTCCGACGACAACGGATGCTGCGGGTGATCCGCGGTCACGACTTCGTGCGGGTCGGCGACCTGAGCACCATGTTCGACGTCTCGGAGGTCACCGTCCGCTCCGACCTGGCCGATCTCGCCCGTCGCGGCCAGGTGCGGCGCGTGCACGGCGGCGCCGTGTCGCCCGCCCGCGGTGAGCGGCCGTTCGAGGAGACGCAGGGCGCGCACTGGGCGGAGAAGACGGCCATCGGACGGGCGGCGGCAGCGCTCGTGGCCGACGGCGACACGGTCATCCTGGACGTGGGCACGACCACGACCGCGACGGCCCGGGCGCTCCTCGAGCGGAGCGACCTCCGGGATGTCGTCGTCTTCACCAATGCGCTCAACATCGCCTTCCTGCTGGAGCCCGCGACGCCACGCATGACCGTCGTCGTGACGGGCGGCACCCTGCGGCCGCTGCAGCACTCGCTGGTGGACCCGCTCGGCGGCCTGATCCTGGACCAGATCAACGCCAACATCGTCTTCCTGGGCTGCAACGGCATCGACCCGGTCGGCGGCGTGACGAACATCAACCTGCCCGAGGCGGGCATGAAGCGCCGCATGCAGCGGGCGGGCCGCCGTCGGATCGTCGTCGCCGACGGGTCGAAGGTGGGGGCGGTCGAACTGGCTCCGCTCTGCGACGTCTCCGAGGTCGACCTGCTGATCACGGGAGCGAGCGCGGACGCGGCGACCGTGGCGGCGTTGCGCGAGCGCGGCCTGCAGGTGCTCGTCGCCGGGTAGCGACGGGTTCCGACCCCGGCGTCGTCAGGACGGAATCGGCTCGGCGCGGGCCGCGGTCGGCGCCGCGGTGGCGCACCACGCCTCGAGCCACGGCTCGCGACGGCCCTCCCGGTCCCACATGACCGGGAAGAACGCGCCGTCGAGCTCGTACTCGCCGGGCCGGCGGTAGCGCGAGTAGATCGGGTGGGGCGTCCCGTCGCTCCAACGGGTGGCGGTCGAGACCATGTGCGAGATGATCGAGCGGCGCTGCGCGTCGGCGCGCTCGTTGGGCGGGCTGCCGTGGAACGTCCAGCCGTCGTGGAACGCCGCCCCGCCCGCCGGAACCTCGATCGGCACGAGCTCGAGCTCGGCGTCGGACGGCATCGAGGCGCGGACGTGGGCGAGCCAGTCGTCCGGCGCGTGGAAGGTTCCCCCGAGCGGCGCGCGCGGCCAGCGGTTCGAGCCGCGGACGTAGAAGATCGTCCCGGTGTCGGCCCGCGTGTCGTCGAGCGACATCACGCA
>CADCWC010000254.1 GCA_902806305.1 uncultured Thermoleophilia bacterium
CGCTAGTCGGGAGATGCTCAGGGTACGACCCGAGGCGCCGCCTCGGGTCGGGACGAACCGACACGGGGAGGGCATCGCCGATGCAGTCACGACGACTGTCGAGCACGCGCGTGGAGAGGTGGACGCCGTGGATGTGAACGACATCATCGTGGCGGAGGCGATCGGGACCGCGATCCTGATCGTGCTCGGCTGTGGCGTCGTGGCGGGCGTCCTGCTCGACAAGTCCAAGGCCCAGAACGCGGGCTGGATCGTGATCACCTTCGGCTGGGGTCTCGCCGTCATGGCGGGCGCCTTCACCGTCGGCGACTTCGGCGGAGCGCACCTCAATCCGGCCGTGACCCTCGGGCTCTGGGCCGCCGACCTGGTCGAGGGCGGCGACGTCCCCGAGTACATCATCGGGCAGTTCATCGGCGCCTTCATCGGCGCGGTCATCGTCTGGGCGGCCTACCTCGCGCACTGGGGCGAGACGGAGGACCCCGGGCTCAAGCTCGCGGTCTTCTCGACCGGCCCGGCGATCCGGAACACCGTCGCCAACGTGCTGACGGAGATCGTCGGCACGTTCATCCTGGTCTTCGGGATCCTCGGCATCGTGAACAACACCGGCACGGCGGGCAACGCAGCCGAGGGCATCGCGGGCAGCGGCGTCGCCCCGCTGCTCGTCGGTCTGCTCGTCGTCGGCATCGGCATGTCGCTCGGCGGGCCGACGGGCTACGCCATCAACCCGGCGCGCGACCTCGGGCCGCGCATCGCCCACGCCGTGCTGCCGATTCCCGGCAAGGGCTCGTCGGACTGGGCCTACTCCTGGGTGCCGGTGGTGGCGCCGATCATCGGCGGCGTGCTCGGCGGCCTCGCCTTCCGCGCCCTGTTCCCCACCGTCTGACGAGGAGTCCCTATGGCCAAGTACGTCGCCGCCATCGATCAGGGCACGACCAGCACGCGGTGCATGATCTTCGACCACTCCGGCTCGGTCGTCGCCGTCGACCAGAAGGAGCACGAGCAGATCTTCCCGAAGCCGGGCTGGGTCGAGCACGACGCCAAGGAGATCTGGCAGAACACGCAGGACGTCGTCGAGGGCGCGCTGCGGAAGACGGGCTCAGGCAAGGAGGAAATCGCGGCGGTCGGGATCACGAACCAGCGCGAGACCGCGCTCGTCTGGGACCGCAACACGGGCGAGCCGGTCTACAACGCGGTCGTCTGGCAGGACACGCGGACCGACCGGCTCGTGCAGGAGCTCGGCCGCGACGGCGGGCCCGACCGCTTCCGGCCGAAGGTCGGCCTGCCGCTGGCGACGTACTTCTCCGGGCCGAAGGTGATGTGGATCCTCGACAACGTCGAGGGCGCGCGCGAGCGGGCCGAGGCGGGCGACCTGGTGTTCGGCAACATGGACACCTGGCTGATCTGGAACCTGACCGGCGGCACGGACGGGGGCGTGTTCGCGACCGACCCGACCAACGCCAGCCGCACGCTGGCGATGGACCTCCAGACGCTGGACTGGGACGACGAGATCCTCGGGATCATGGGGATCCCGCGCTCGATGATGCCGGAGATCCGCTTCTCGAGCGGCGAGTTCGGCACGATCAGCTCCGGGCCGCTGCAGGGCCTGCCGCTGGCGGGCGACCTCGGCGACCAGCAGGCGGCGGTGTTCGGCCAGACCTGCTTCGACATCGGCGACGCGAAGAACACCTACGGCACCGGCAACTTCATGCTGCTGAACACGGGCGAGGAGCTCGTGCACTCGAAGAACGGCCTGCTGACCACCGTCGGCTACAAGATCGGCGACGCGCCGCCCATCTACTGCCTGGAGGGGTCGATCGCGGTCACCGGCTCCTTCGTCCAGTGGCTGCGCGACAACCTGAAGCTGATCAAGGCGGCGCCGGAGGTCGAGGAGCTCGCGATGTCCGTCGAGGACAACGGCGGCTGCTACGCGGTCCCTGCGTTCTCGGGCCTGTTCGCGCCGTACTGGCGCAGCGACGCGCGCGGGGCGATCGTGGGTCTGACGCGCTACGTGAACGCCGGGCACATCGCCCGGGCGGTGCTCGAGGCCACGGCCTACCAGACGCGCGAGGTGCTGGAGGCCATGAACGCGGACTCCGGCGTCGACCTGAAGGAGCTGAAGGTCGACGGGGGCATGGTCGGCAACGAGCTCCTGATGCAGTTCCAGGCCGACATCCTGGGCGTCCGGGTCGTGCGCCCGCAGGTGGCCGAGACCACCTCGCTGGGCGCGGCCTACGCCGCCGGCCTGGCGGTCGGCTTCTGGGGGTCGATCGACGAGCTGCGGCAGAACTGGCTCCAGGACAAGGAGTGGACGCCGCAGATGGACGAGACGCAGCGCGAGCAGGGCTTCCGCCAGTGGAAGAAGGCCGTCACGAAGACGTTCGACTGGGTCGAGGAGGAGGCGCAGGTCGGTGCCTGACCGGGACGACCGCCTGCCGGGCGAGCCCGAACCCCGGTTCAGCGAGGGGCAGGAGCAGGACGTCGAGACCGCCGAGAAGGAGCGCATCGGCAACTTCGCGAGCCGCGAGGCGTCGGCCGAGGAGATCGGCCCGCTCGGCGAGCCGCCGGCCCACGAGCACGCCGTCCGCGACCGCGACGACCCGGCGGGAGCGGGCACGTCCGAGCGGCCGGGCTCGATCGCGGGCGACGCGCTCGACGACGACGTCCCGCGTGTCGAGGGCGACCGGCCGGGCCGCCTGCGAGGCGATCTGACCGCCGGCCTGACCGACGTCATCGTCGGACCGGGAGACGACGAGATCGGTCGACGCGGGATCGACGACCAGGAGGACCGCCCGGAGCAGGAGCGGCACCGCCGGTTCAGCGAGGGGCAGGAGTCCGAGGGCGAGACGTCCGAGAAGGAGCGGCAGGGCGACTTCGCGACCGGTCAGCGCGAGGACGACGACGACCGCTGAGCCGGTCGTCGTCGCGGCGACGACCGCGGTGGCCGGCGGGGGTGCACCGAGGCCCTCGGCGGCCGCCGCGGCGGGCCTCGTCCCCGGGACGACGGCGCAGGGTCGCGTACGCTGGCGGGGCGAACACCCGGATCAGGAGGACGGCCCACCGTGAGCTCGTCGCAACTCGGACAGGCCCAGCGGCTCGAGGCGCTCGCCCGCCTGCGTGACGAGACGTTCGACGTCGTCGTCGTCGGGGGCGGCGTGACGGGTGCGGGCGCTGCGCTCGACGCGGCCACCCGCGGGCTCTCGGTCGCGCTGCTCGAGCGGCGCGATCTGGCCGCGGGCACGTCGAGCCGGTCCTCGAAGCTGATCCATGGTGGGCTCCGGTACCTCGAGCAGCGCAACTTCGGGCTCGTGCGGGAGGCGCTCAAGGAACGGAGCCTGCTGCTGCAGCGACTCTGCCCCCATCTCGTCCACCCTGTGCCCTTCCTCCTGCCGCTCCAGGCGCAGTGGCAGCGACCGTACTACGGCGCCGGCGTCCTGCTGTACGACACCCTGGGCGGGGCCCGCGCCGTGCCGCACCATCGGCACCTCTCCCGACGGGCGGCGCTGCGCGAGGCTCCCGGGCTCCGCGCCGACGCGCTCGTCGGCGCGATCCAGTACTACGACGCGCAGGTCGACGACGCACGTCACACGCTGGCCGTCGCCCGGACCGCCGCCGGCCTGGGCGCGGCCGTGGCCACCGGGGTCGAGATGGTGGACCTCCGGCGGGACGGCGCCCGGGTCGTGGGCGTCGAGGCGCGGGAGACCACGACGGGTGAGCGGTTCGAGGTCCGGGGTCGCACGGTGGTCGTCGCGACGGGCGTGTGGACCGACGAGGCGCAGCAGCTCGTGGGCGGCTCGGCCGAGCTCAAGGTCCGCGCCTCGAAGGGCGTGCACTTCCTCATCCCTCGCGCCCGCTTCCGGTCGGACACAGGGCTGATCCTCCGCACCGAGAAGAGCGTCCTCTTCGTGATCCCGTGGGGGTCGCACTGGCTGATCGGCACCACGGACACCGACTGGACGCTCGACAAGACGCATCCGGCGGCCACGCGTCGCGACATCGACTACCTGCTCGAGCGCGTCAACGCCGTCTTCGTCGACCCGATCGGCCGTGAGGACATCGAGGGCGTCTACGCGGGTCTGCGGCCGCTCGTCTCGGCGGCGGACACGGCCTCCACGGCCCAGCTGAGCCGCGAGCACTCCGTGGTCACTCCGGCGCCTGGTCTGGTGGTCGTCGCGGGCGGCAAGTACACCACCTATCGCGTCATGGGGGAGGACGCCGTCGACGCGGCCGCGCGGTTCCTGCCCGGGTCCGTGCCCGCCTCGGCGACGGAGGACACGCCGCTCGTCGGGGCGGACGGCTACCACGCCCGCCTGAACGCCCGCGCGCGCATCGCGGCGACGCACGGCCTCACCGTTGCGCAGGTCGACCACCTGCTCGGGCGGTACGGGGGCGAGGTGGAGGAGGTGCTGCGGACCGCCGACGACGAACCCGAGCTGCTCCGACCGATCGAGGGTGCCGAGGAGTACCTCGCCGTCGAGGCCCGCTACGCCGCCACCCACGAGGCGGCCACCCACCTCGAGCACGTGCTGGCGCGGCGCACGCACATCGCGATCGAGACGAGGGATCGTGGCGTGGAGGCGGCCGAGGCCGTGGCCCGCCTGATGGCGCCGGCGCTCGGGTGGGACGAGGTCACGGTCAGAGGCGAGGTGGACGCCTACCGGGCCCAGGTCGAGGCCGAGCGGCTGTCGCAGGAACAGGCGACGGACGAGGCCGCGAACGCGGTGCGCCTCGACGTCCCGGACGTCGGCGAGACCGACGCGGCGGGCGCCCTCTCCACGCGGTGACGGCCGAAGCCGACGCGACGAGCAGGGGCGGACGCCCGCCGCTCCGCGGCGCCTATCTCGCCGTGCCGACGCCCTCGTGCGGGCGCGCACCGTCCGTGCTGTAGAGCCGTTCGATCTCGTCGCCGTGGCGTTCGGCGATCAGCCTGCGCTTCACCTTGAGGGTCGGCGTCAGCTCGCCGGTCTCCTGGCTGAAGTCCTGGGGGAGGATCGCGAAGCGTCGGATCTGCTCGTGGCCCGAGAGCTCCCGGTTGAGGTCGTCGACGTACCCCTGGACGATCGCCCGCGTGGCCGCGTCGCCCGGGCCGGCGCCCGGCGCCACGCGCTCGAGCTCCTCGCGGTCGAGCGTCACGAGCGCCGTCAGGAACGGGCGGCGGTCGCCGACGACCACGGCCTGTGAGACGCCCGGCCGCGCCTTCAGCAGGTTCTCGATGTTCTGAGGCGCGACGTTCTTCCCGCCTGCGGTGACGATCAGGTCCTTCTTGCGGTCCGTGATCGACAGGAAGCCGTCGGCGTCGAGGGTCCCGACGTCGCCGGTCGCGAGCCAGCCGCCGTCGCGCATGGTGGCCGCCGTCGCCTCCGGGTCGCCGTGGTAGCCCGCGAAGACCCCGGGACCGCGGCACTCGATCTCGCCGTCGGCGGCCAGCCGCAGCTCCCAGTACGGCAGGGCCGGCCCGACCGTCCCGAGCCGGTAGCGGTGCGGTCGGTTGATCGTCGTCGCCATCGTCGACTCGGTCAGCGCGTAGCCCTCGAGCACCAGGATGTCGACGGCGTGGAAGAACTCGATGATCTCCTTCGCGAGCGGCGCGCCGCCGCAGATGACGTACCGCACCTCGCCGCCGAGACGAGCCTTGATCTTCGCGAACACGAGGCGGTCGGCGAGTGCGTGCTGCGCCTGCAGCGAGAGCGGGATAGGCCGGCCCGTCCGGCGGAGGCTCGACACGCGCCGCCCGACGCCGAGCGCCCACGCCGCCAGCCGGCCGCGCGGCCCGGTGGCCGCCGCGAGGTTGGCCTGGACGGCGGCATGGATCTTCTCGAGCACGCGCGGGACGGTCGGGAGCAGGTGCGGGCGCACCTCGACGATGTTGTCGGCCACCTTCGGGATCGACTCGGCGTAGTACAGCGTCAGGTCGCCGACGGCCGCCGCGAACTGGAGCAGGCGGGCGAAGATGTGCGCCAGCGGCAGGAACAGGATCACCCGGTCGCCGGCGGGGACGAGGTCCGGCACCTCGAGCACGGAGCGGGTCACGGCCGTCCAGTTGCGGTGCAGGTGGATGCAGCCCTTGGCCGGACCCGTCGTGCCCGACGTGTAGACGAACGAGGCCGGGTCGTCCGGTCGCACGGCGTCCACCGCGAGGTCGAAGGCGTCGTGATGCGACGCGGCGTGGG
>CADCWC010000255.1 GCA_902806305.1 uncultured Thermoleophilia bacterium
CGTCGCTGCGGCCGCCCTGGTGGTGCCCGGCGTCCGGGGGTGCGGACGGTCGCACCCGGTCAACGCCGGCCCCGGGCGCCGCGTTCCGGGTCGGCGACAATGGCCGCGTGGCGACCCACCCCGACACCGGCGACACGCCGCCTCGGACGTCGATCGCGCCGGCGGCCATGCCGGCGGAGCCGCGGCTCGAGCTGGCGCCGCAGGCGCGGACGCTCTGGCGCCTGTCGGGTCTCGGGATGGCCGCCTCGGTCCTGCCCGTGCCGCTCCTCGGCGGTCGGGTGCTCCCCGAGCCGCTCGACGCCGTGGGGCCGTACCTGTGGGTCGCGTGGCTGCTGCTCCTGGCCGTGCGGGTCGGCGTCGTCCCCGAGCTCCTCTGGCGGCGCTGGCGCTACGACATCCGCGCCGACGAGATCGACATCCGCCGCGGGGCCTTCACCGTCACGCGCACCGTCGTGCCGATGCGCCGCGTCCAGCACGTGGACACCGAGCAGGGTCCGCTCCAGAACGCGGTCGGCGACGTGGCCACGATCGCCTTCCACACCGCCGCCGGCCGCAACGAGATCCCGCACCTGGCGACGGCCGAGGCGGCGCGCGTGCGTGATCGGATCCTGGAGCTCACCAAGGCGCCGGACGAGCTGTGACCGACTCCGCGCCGGCGACGGTCGACGACGAGGGCCGGTGGATCGAGCCCGAGCCGCTCGGCGACCGCCCGCGGAAGCTGCACCCCGCGGCGATCGTCTCGGGCGCGCTCCGGCAGCTCCGGGAGGCGATCGTGCCCGTGGTGTTCGGCGTGTTCGTGACCTCGGGCCTGCCGTCGCCGTCCGAGCTCCTGTCCTTCGGCACGCTGGCTCTCCTGGTGGCGCTCGTGTTCGCGGCCGTGTCCGGGTGGCTGACCTGGGACCGCACGCTCTACCGCGTCGACACGACGGGACTCCATCTCCGCCGGGGCGTGTTCCGCGTCAACCAGACGTGGCTGCCCGCCGAGCGCGTCCAGGCGGTGGACGTCGTGCGCGGCCCCGTCCAGCGTCTGTTCGGCGTGGTCGAGCTGCACGTGCAGTCGGCCGGTGGCGGTCGCCAGGCCGAGGTGGTCCTGTCGGCGCTGTCGACGGAGGCGGCGCAGGAGGTCCGTACGCTGCTCGGCGGGCGGGCCGTCGCGGCCGAGGACCCGACGGTCACGGTCGCAAGCCGACGCATCCGGCGCCGCGACGTGCTGCTCGCGGGCGCCACGTCGGGCAGCGTCGGCATCGCCGTGCCGGTCGGCGCGGCGCTCCTCCAGGTCGTCGACAACCTGCCGTGGGACCGCCTGCGTCGGTCCGACGAGGTCGACCCGGGCATCCTCCCGACGTCCCCGTCGACGCTGCTCCTCGCGGGCGCGGTCGTGCTCCTCGCCGTCTGGCTGATCGGCGTGATCGGCGCCGTCGTGGCGTTCTCCGGCTTCACGGTGACGCGCGACGGCGACCGGCTGCGCACCCGGCGGGGGCTGCTCGAGCGGCGGGAGGCGTCCGTGCCCGTGAGCCGGGTGCACGCCGTCCGCGTCGTCGAGGGCGTCCTCCGCCAGCCGTTCGGCCTGGCGCAGGTGCGGGTCGAGACGGCGGGCTACGCCGACGAGGCAGCCGCCGCGCGGACGCTCTTCCCGCTGCTGCGCCGCCGCGACGTGCCGCGATTTCTGCGCGAGCTGCTGCCGGAGCTCGAGGACACCCTCGACGACCTGGCCCCCGTCCCGCGGCGGGCCCGTCGGCGGTACGTGCTGCCGGCCGTCCTCGCCGTCCTCGCCGCCGCGGCCGGGCTCGCCGTCCTGCTCTTCCCCGGCGGGCTCGCGCCGGCCGTGGCCGTCCTCGCCCTGGTCGCCGGGTGGGGCGTGCTCCGGCACCGGGCGGCGGGCTGGGCGCTCCGCGACGGACGCCTCGTCGTGCGGCGCAGGCGGCTGGCTCGCACGACCGTCGTGGCGGTCGCCGACCAGCTCGAGGAGCGGCAGCTGGCCCAGAACCCCTTCACGCGCCGCGCCGGCCTCGCGACGTTCGGCGTGGCCCTCGGCTCGAAGACCCGCACCGAGGTGGCGCACCTCGAGGTCGAGACGGCGCGGACGCTGCTCGCCCGCACACGGCCGAGGGACGGGGTCGGCCGGCGACCGCCCGCTACCAGGTCCGCTTGACACTCGACGACAGCTGCTCGCAGCCGCCGTCGGTGACGAGGACCATGTCCTCGATGCAGACGGTGCCGACGTCGGTCGGGATGATGAGCGGCTCGATGTAGAAGCACATCCCCACCTCGAGCGGCTCGTCGTGCCCGGGGCCGAAGTACGGCTCCTCGACCATGTCGAGCCCGAAGCCGTGCGCCGTCGACCAGTCCCAGGCCGCGAACCCCTCGCCCGCCACGGTGCGCCGCATGACGGCCAGCACCTCGCTGACCGGGACACCGGGCGCCGTCCGGGCGAGGCCGGCCTCCTGGGCCGCCAGGCACGTCTCGAGCAGGCGGCGCGTCCCCTCGGCCGCCTGACCGGCCACCGCGTTGCGGGACATGTCCGACCCGAAGCCGCCGAGCTTCGCCGCCACGTCGATGACGACGAGCTCGTCCTCGCCGATCCGCTTGTCCGGGCGTGGCCAGACGTTCTTCATGAAGCTGCGGCGGCCCGCCGAGGTCAGGCAGCCGTAGTCGTACATCCGCTCCGCGCCCGCCGCGATGCAGCCGGCGTGGACCGCCGCGGCGACGTCGCTCTCGGTGGCGCCCGGCCGGACGGCGGCCAGGCCGGCGTCCATGCCGGCGCTCGTCGCCGCGGCCAGGCGGCGCACGACCTCGACCTCGGCCGGGCTCTTGATGCGCCGCATCGCCCGGAGGGGCCCGCTGCCGTCGACCAGTTCCGCTCCCGGCAGGTTCCGGCGGAGCGCCCGCTCGACACCGGCGGGCACGCGCTCCGGCGGCGCGACGCCGATCCGTCCGGCGCGGACCCTCCAGGCCTCGAGGACGTCCGCGGCCCGGCCCGCCAGGGCTCCGGCCGGGTCCCCGGACTGCCCGCGGGCCACCGGCCGCACGTCGCGAAGCCAGCTCATCTGGATGTTCGAGTGCAGCGGCTCGCCGTGGAAGATCGCGGCCGTGACCAGCACCGGCTCCCCGGTCCGCGGAACCAGCACGACGCTGTCGCCGGACCAGCTCGCGAAGCCGCTCAGATAGCGGACGTCGCTCTCCGCACCGGGCCCGCCCCACACGACGAGCGCGTCCAGGCGAGCACGACCGACGAGCTCCTGGACGCCCGCGACACGCCGCTCGAACTCCGTCGTCGGCACGTCGAGCTCGAGCAGCGGCTCGCGGTCCACCCAGCCGAAGGGCACGCGGGCGCCGTCCGCCCGGGATCGTCCGTCCGTCACGCCGGACCCCGGTGATCGACGCGCGCGGCGTCCTCGAGGGCCGCGAACTCCCGGGCGAAGGCGACCAGGTTCGCCGCCGCCGCCTCGAGGATCGTGCGGCCCTTCTCCGGGGTGGCGAGCGTCGGGGCGCCCGAGACGCCGGTCGGGGTGGCCGTGCTCGTCCAGCGCACGAGCTTGACCGGCCCCCAGCCACGGGTGAGGTCGACGGACAGGAAGCGCGACCCCTGCTCCCCGGCCGCCCCGCCGTAGTGGTCCTCGGCCTTGCTCATGTCGACCCGGCTCGGATCGAGGTGCAGGTAGGCCGAGGTCTCGAGCTCGCACGCGTGCGCCGCGCCGCCGTCGGGCGACTCGCGCACCCGCTCGAAGGCCTCGACCGCGAGGCCGGTCCACATCGTCGACGCGACCAGGGCGTCCGTCTCGAGGGTGGCCCGGCGAGCCACGAACTCGCACAGGTGCTCGTTCGAGCCGTGGCCGTCGACGATCAGGATCCGCCGGAAGCCGGCGTGCGCGACGCTCTTCACCACGTCGAGGCAGAAGGACACGAAGACGTCGTACCGGACGTGGATGGTGCCCGGGAAGTCGAGCGCGTGTTCGTTGTAGCCGTAGGGCACCGTCGGCATCACGAGCAGCTCGGTCGGCGCGGCGGACGCGGCGGCGAGGCACACGCTGCGCGCGAGGACGTTGTCGACGTCGAGCGGCAGGTGCCGTCCGTGCTGCTCGGTGCTGCCGACCGGCAGCAGCACGACCCGTCCGTCGGAGGCCGCCGTGCGGATCTCCTCCCAGGTGAGGTCGTCGTAGAGGTACGGGACTCGTCCGCTCACAGCTGCTCCTCCTCCTCTGGCGGTCGCGCCGCGCCGCCGCTGCCGCGAGGCCGCCTCGCGACGCCCGCGTCAGGTCGAGCCGGCGACGGCATGGGTCGGGGCCGTCTCGAGCGCCCGCAGGTCGTCCGGCGTCCGGTGACAGCGGATCTCGTGCGCCCCGTCGACGGACCTCCAGGGCGGGCGCTCGACATCGCAGATCGCGCCGAGCTTGAAACGGCACCGGTGCGCGTAGGCGCAGCCGCGGGGCGTCAGCTCGGAGACGGGCAGCGGCTCGGCGGTGACCTCGGCCCGCGGCGGGATGGTGCGCCCGACCTCCGGGACCGCGGCGAGCAGCGCGTGGGTGTAGGGGTGGTAGGGCGGGACGTAGACGTCCTCGGCCGGGCCGACCTCGCAGAGCTCGCCGCGGTACAGCACGCCGACGCGGTGGGCGATCGCCCGCACGACGGCCAGGTCGTGCGAGATGAACAGGTAGGCGACGCCCTGGTCCGCCTGGAGCGCCCGGAGCAGGTCGAGGACGTTCGCCTGCACCGAGACGTCGAGCGCCGAGAGCACCTCGTCGCACAGGACCAGCTTCGGCCGGGCGCCCACCGCGCGCGCGATGGCGACGCGCTGGCGCTCGCCGCCGCTGAGCTCGTCGGGGTAGCGCGTCGCGAAGGCGCCGGGCAGGCGGACGTCCTCGAGAAGCTCGAGGACCCGGGCCTCCCGTTCGCGTCGGCCGAGGCCGAAGAACAGCTCGAGCAGCCGGCCGACGACCTCGCGGACGCGCTGCCGTGGGTTGAGCGACGCATCGGGGTTCTGGAGGACGAGCTGGATCTCCCGGCGGAGCGTCCTCGACCGGCGCTCGGCAGTCCCCGCCACGCGGTCGCCCTCGAAGGAGATCGTCCCCGCGCGAGGCGCGAGCAGCCCGCCGACGGCGCGGGCGATCGTCGACTTGCCGCTGCCGGACTCGCCGACGAGGGCGAAGGTCTCCCCCGGCCGGACGGCGATGCCGACGTCGCGGACGACGAGCGCGTCCGCCGGGCCGGCGGGACGCCACCGTCGCGGCCGTCCGTAGGCGAGGTCGAGATCGGCGACCTCGAGCAGGGGCGGGCCGTCCGCCGACGGCGCCGGTGCGGGGCTGCGCTGCTCCGGCGGGATCGCGGTGGAGAGCGCGGGGATCTCCCGCCACCGCTCGCACGCGACGCGGTGGTCGACCGCCACGAACTGAAGGGTCTGCGGCTCGTCGCGGGAGTGCTCCGTGGCGAAGTCGCAGCGGGGCGCGAACGGGCATCCGGGCGGCAGCTCCTCGCGACGCAGGAGCCCGCGGAGCGGGACGCGACGGGGTCGATCCGGCGCCAGCAGGCTGGGGACGGACTCGATCAGGCCACGGGTGTAGGGATGCCGCGGGCTCGCGAACAGCTCCGACGTCGGCGCCTCCTCGACGAGCCGTCCGGCGTAGAGGACGCCGACGCGGTCGCAGATGGCCGAGATGACGCCGAGGTTGTGGGTCACGTAGAGCAGGGCCATGCCGAGCTCGGCGCGCAGCCGGGCGAGCAGCTCGAGCACCTGGGCCTGCGTGGTGACGTCGAGCCCCGTCGTCGGCTCGTCGAGCACCACGAGCTCCGGCGAGCAGCTGAGCGCCATGGCGATCGTGACGCGCTGCTGCTGGCCGCCGCTCAGCTGGTGCGGGTAGCGTCGCCCCACGGTGCCCGGGTGCGGAAGTCCGACCTGGTCGAGGAGCTCGCGGCCCCGACGGAGACGGTCGGCACGTGACCGGCCGACGCCGTGGACCCGCATGGCTTCGCCGAGCTGGTCGAGCACACGGAGTCCGGGGCTGAGCGCTGTCGTGGGGTTCTGCGGCACGAGGCTGACGTGGCGGCCACGCACGCCCCGCAGCTCGCGCGTGGACAGCCGGAGCAGGTCGCGACCGCGGAAGTGGACCGTGCCGGCGGTCACGCTGCTGCCGGGCCGTCGGTAG
>CADCWC010000256.1 GCA_902806305.1 uncultured Thermoleophilia bacterium
GCCGTCCTGCTCGCGTGGTTCGATGCCGTACCGGTCGAGGCGGCCGTCGAGCACCAGCACGTCGACCAGCTCGGCCGCCCAGGCCAGCACGACGAGCGCGATCAGCACCGGCAGCGCGGCGAACCGCGACGACGTCCGTCGCGGGCGCGGCGGCGATGTGGTGAGCCGGTCCACGAGGCCAGGATACGGCGCCGGCGCGCCGCCCACGCCCTAGGCTCCCGCCCGTGACCTGGAACGGGGCAGGGCTGCTGCAGCGCGCGCCCGCGCCGGCCCTCGTGATGGGGGCGATCCTCCTGACGCAGCTCGGGGCGTCGCTCGCGAAGGAGATCTTCGACGACGTCGGACCGGGCGGCACGGTCTTCCTACGGCTCGTCTTCGGGGCGCTCATCCTCTCCGCCGTCTCCCGCCCGCGCCTGGGCGGGCACGAGCGTCGCGCATGGGCGCTGATCGTCGTCTTCGGGCTCGCGTTCGCGGGCATGAACGGCGCGTTCTACGCGTCGATCGAGCGGATCCCGCTCGGCGTGTCCGTCACGATCGAGTTCATCGGGCCGCTCGCGGTCGGTCTGGTCGGGTCGCGCCGGCCGCTCGACGTGGTCTGGGTCGCGCTGGCCGCGGCCGGGATCGTGCTCCTCGGTGGAGGAGTCGGGGGCGGGACCGACCTGGTCGGCGTCGCCCTCGCGCTGCTCGCGGGCGTCTTCTGGGGTGCCTACATCCTGCTCTCGGCACGCGTCGGGCGGCGCTTCGACGACGGCGGCGAGCAGGCGCTCGCGCTCGTCGTCGCGTCCGCGGTGCTGCTCCCGATCGGCGTCGCGCAGGGCGGCCGGGATCTGCTCGACCCGACCGTGCTCGTCATCGGGCTGGTCGTCGCCGTCCTGGCCTCCGCCCTCCCCTACTCCTTCGAGCTGGAGGCGCTCCGGCGCCTGCGGCCGGCCACCTTCGGGGTGCTGATGAGCCTCGAGCCCGCCACCGCCGCGCTGGTCGGCGCCGTGGTGCTCGCCGAGGCGCTGCGGACGGCGGAGTGGCTCGCGGTCGCCATGGTCGTGGTCGCGTCGGCGGGCGCGGCCCGCAGCGCCCGCGTGCTCGCGACGCACGAGTGACGCCCGCGCCGGCCGGACCGGCCCGGCGGCGAAGCCGTGGTGCGCGGATAGAGTGCGCGGCGTGTCGCTCGTCGAGACAGAGCACCTGACGAAGCGCTACGGGTCCTCCGTCACGGCGCTCGACGACCTCACCGTGACGATCGAGCCAGGCGTCATCGGGCTGCTCGGGTCGAACGGCGCCGGCAAGAGCACGCTCATCCGCATCCTGCTCGGCCTGCTCGAGCCGACGTCCGGCCGCGCGCTCGTCATGGACCTCGACGCCGCCACGCAGGGGTCGGAGATCCGGGCCCGCGTCGGCTACCTGCCCGAGCACGACTGCCTGCCGCCCGACGTCTCGGCCACCGACTTCGTCACGCACATGGGGCGCATGTCGGGGCTCCCGGCGGGCGCCGCCCGCGAGCGGGCCGCGGAGGTGCTCCGCCACGTCGGCCTGTTCGAGGAGCGCTACCGGTCGATCGGCGGCTACTCGACCGGCATGAAGCAGCGCGTGAAGCTCGCGCAGGCGCTCGTCCACGACCCGCGGCTGCTGCTCCTCGACGAGCCCACGAACGGCCTCGACCCGGCGGGGCGCGACGACATGCTCGACCTCGTCCGTCGGACCGGCACCGAGTTCGGCATCGCCGTGATCGTCTCCTCGCACCTCCTGGGCGAGATCGAGCGCGTCTGCGACGGGATCGTGGCCGTCGAGGGTGGCCGGCTGCTGCGGGCCGACACGCTGTCGAGCTTCACGGGCCGCACCCGGGTGCTGGTCGTGGAGGTCGAGGAGGGCCACGCCGCGCTGGCCGAGGAGCTGGGGCGTCGCGGGCTGCGGGTGGGGCTCGAGGCGCGCCTCGTGCTCGTCGACGCGCCGGACGGCGCGCCCCACGACGTGATCCGGGACGCGGTCGTCGACCTCGACCTGGCGCTCGTCCGCCTCGAGCAGCGGCGCGGAACGCTGGAGGACCTGTTCCGGCCGACCCGTCCGGAGGCCGCCGGTGCCGTCTGACGTCGTCGGCCGGCCGTCGTCTGCGGGAGCCGGTCCGTGACGCCGGCCGCTCCGCCGTCCCGGCCGGAGGTCGTGACCCCGGCCGGGGTCATCTACGACATCGGCTACCAGCGCTACGACGGTCCCCGCCTGGGACGCGGCGCCGTCGTGCGCGCGCTCTACGGCTCGAGTCTGCGGAGCGCGTTCGGCATCGGTCGCGGCGGCCGGGCGAAGATCGTCCCGTTCGGCCTCTTCGCGCTGGCCATGCTGCCCTCGCTGATCGCCGTGGGCGTGGCCGCCCTGCTGAACGAGGCCGTCGAGATCTTCACCTACGACAACTACCTGTGGGAGCTCCGGCTCGTGTTCGCGCTGTTCGTCGCGGCCCAGGCGCCCGAGCTCGTGGGGCGCGACCAGCAGCACCGCGTCCTCACGCTCTACTTCTCCCGCGCCCTCGAGCGCGCCGACTACGTGGCCGCGAAGGTCGCCGCGATGGTCACGGCGCTGTTCCTCATCATGGCCGTGCCCCTCGTCACACTGCTGATCGGCACCGTGCTGGGCGCAGAAGACGTCCTGTCGGCGCTCGGCGACGAGTTGCGTGAGCTGCCCGGCGTGGTGGGCAACTCGCTCCTGCACGCCATCCTGCTGGCCGCGATGGGTCTCGCGGTCGCCTCCTACACCCCGCGCCGGGCCTACGCCACGGGCGGCATCATCGCCCTGTTCCTGATCCTGGGCGTGGTCGCCGGCCTCGTCGGCGAGCTCGCCGAGGAGGGCGGATGGCGCTACGTCGTCCTGCTCAGCCCGTTCGCGCTCGTCGACGGCGTCCGCCGCTGGGCGTTCGGCGGCCGCGTGGCCGAGTCGCCGGTCGACTTCGACCTCGTCCCGGGCGCCGCGCACCTGCTGGTGTACCTGCTCGTCGTCGCTGCGCTCGGCGCGCTGGTCGCGTGGCGCTACCGGAGGCTGCAGGCGTGACGGCGACCGACGTGGAGCACCGTGCGGCGGGGCCGGCGACCGTGGCCGAGCCTGCCGTCGAGCTGCGCGCGGTCTCGCGCTGGTACGGCAACGTCGTGGCCGTCAACGACATCAGCCTCAGCCTCGGGCCCGGCGTGACGGGCCTGCTCGGACCGAACGGGGCCGGCAAGTCGACGCTGCTGCACATGATGGCGGGATTCCTGGAGCCCTCGGCGGGCGAGGTGCGCGTGCTGGGCGCCTCGGCGTGGCGGCGACCGGCGATGTACGACCACGTCGGGCTCGTGCCGGAGCGCGAGGCGGTCTACTCGTTCCTGACCGGTCGCCGCTTCGTCGAGGCCGCGGCACGCCTGCACCGCCTGCCGGACGCGAAGGCCGCGGCCGCGCGGGCGATCGCGACGGTCGAGCTCGAGGGTGCGCAGGATCGCGCTCTCGGCACCTACTCGAAAGGGATGCGCCAGCGCGCCAAGGTGGCGGCCGCGCTCGTGCACGAGCCGGCGGTGCTCCTGCTCGACGAGCCCTTCAACGGCATGGACCCGAAGCAGCGGCTCCAGATGGTCGACCTGCTGCGCCGCATGGGCGCCGAGGGCCGGACGATCCTCTTCAGCTCGCACATCCTGGAGGAGGTCGAGCGCCTGGCAGAAAGCGTGCTCGTGATCGTCTCGGGCCGCCTCGCGGCGTCCGGCAACTTCCGCGAGATCCGCAGGCTGATGACGGACCGGCCGCACACGTTCACCGTCCACTCGTCCGACGACCGCAGGCTCGCCGCCGCCCTGATCGGGGAGCCGTCGACCGCGGGCGTCGAGCTCGAACACGACCGGCTCTCGGTGCGCACCGCCGACTTCGGGGCCTTCACCCGCGCCCTGCCGCGCCTGGCCCGGGCCGCGGGCGTCCGGCTCGACGAGGTGCGGCCGACCGACGAGTCGCTCGAGAGCGTCTTCTCCTACCTCGTCCGCCGATCCTGAGGAGCGACGTGCGCGTCATCGCCGAGATCACGCTGCGCCAGCTGCTCAGTCGTCGCCGGACGCTGCTCCTCGTCGTCCTCTGCCTCGTGCCGGTGGCGGTCGCGTTCGCGTTCCGGCTCGCCGACCCGGTCGACGTCGACCCTCTCGAGTGGACGGGCGGCCTGCTCGCGAACCTCGGCCTCGGCGTGCTGCTGCCGGTCGTGGCGCTGCTCGTCGGCACCGCGGCGCTCGGGGCGGAGATCGAGGACGGCACGGCCGTCTACATCCTGGCCCGCCCGATCCCGCGCCGGGAGGTCATCCTGACGAAGCTCGGCGTGGGCACCGCGATCACCGCCCTCGTCACGTGCGCCTCGGCGCTCGCCGCCGGGACGCTCGCCCTGCGGGGTGCAGACGACGACGGCCTCGTCCTCGGCGTCGTCGTCGGGACGGCGTTCGGCGCCCTCGTCTACACCGCGATCTTCCTGCTGCTCAGCCTGCTCACGCGACGGGCGCTCATCTACGGACTGTTCTACGTGCTGATCTGGGAGGGACTGCTGGCGGGCCTCTTCGCCGGCACCCGCGTCCTGAGCGTGAAGCAGTACGCGCTCGGCGTGGCCGAGGCCGTGGCCGACGTGGGCCCGGACGTGCTCGAGGCGCCGCTCGAGGCCTCGAGCGCGGTGCCGCTCGGGCTGGTCGTGGCCGCCGCGGCGGTCGCCCTCGCGGTGCGGAGGCTGCAGGGGTTCAACCTGCTCGGCGACGCCGCGACCTGAGCGGCGCGGCGCCCGACCGACCCCCGCGTGCGTCGTCCTGTCGTCCGCGGGTACAACCCGCCGCGAACATGGCCCATAGAGCCGCTCCCGGCGGGGTGTGAGCGTCGAGAGCCCGCGGAGGGCGACCGTGACGCCTCCGGACGACGGGGACCCCGAGCTTCCGGAGGATCGAACCAGCGTGATCGTCTCACCCGTCGACCAGAGCCTGCCCGCCCGCACCGACCCGAGGGCGGCGGTCGAGCCGCCCGAGTGGCGGCGGCCGCGCCTCTACGAGTGGTACTTCTCCTCGACGCCGTACGGACACGCCATGCGCACGCGCGAGGAGGGCGTGGTCTTCGCCGCCCTGGACCCGCTCCTGCACGAGGAGCAGCGAGTCCTCGAGCTCGGCTCGGGCACGGGGCACTACACCCTGCGCCTGGCCCGCCATGTCCGGGAGGTGGTCGGTCTCGACGCGTCGCCCGCGATGGTCGAGTATCTCGAGGGACGCCTGCGCCGCGAGGGCGTCACGAACGTCGTGGCGGAGCGGGGCGTCATCCCGCGGCCGTACGAGGGCTCCGACGGGTTCGACGGGGTCGTCGCGGTCGGGGTCCTCAACTACGTCGCCCACCTCGGGGAGGCGCTCCGCTGGATCCGGGAGCGCGTGCGTCCCGGCGGCTTCGCGGTCTTCACGGTGCCGACCGCAGGCCCGACGGGCCAGGTCTCGCGGCTGACCGCCCGCCTGTCGCGCAAGGCCGTCTACCCCGTCGCGAGCGGCGAGGTGCGGCGCGCGCTCACCGGCGCCGGCCTCGAGCTCCGCCACGCGGCCGGAGCGGGCCTCGGCGGCCGGGACCGGACCCTCGTCGTGCACGCCGCCGTGCCGGCCTGAGCGCGAGGCAACCGACCGCACCGGCGCACGCTCCCGGAGCGGTCGTCGCGGCCCGCGTCCCGCGGCGCGTCAGCGCTGCAGGAACGACAGACGCTCGCGCACGAGCCGCGAGACCATGGTCGGCACGCCGGAGCGCGCCGTCTCGAGGGCATGCTCGAGCGCCTCGGCGGCGCCCTCGGTGACCGGCGGCCCGTGACCCACCGCCACGGCGAGCGGGTCGAGCCCGCCGAGCGCCCCGCGCGGCGGGCGGGCGCGGAGAAGCGGATGGACGCCGAGCCTGTCGTCGGGTGACGTCAGGAAGAAGCCGTTCGTGCCGATGGCCTCCACGCAGACGAGGAGGCGGCGCTCCGGCAGCCACAGGGCCGCCTCGTTCCAGCCCGCGATGGCGAGGATGACGCGCTCCTGGACGCCCTCGACGACGAGCGGCCTGCCCTTGCCCGCCAGTGCCGCCGGCACGACGCGGGGGGCGCCGTGGCGGGCCGCGACGGCCTCGGCGTCCCGTCCGTGACGGTCGATCAGC
>CADCWC010000257.1 GCA_902806305.1 uncultured Thermoleophilia bacterium
GCACCCGCCGGACGGTGCCGAGCACCGGGTGCTCGGTCTCCACGACGACGGACCGGGCCTTGACCTGCGGGTCCTCGAACGCCGCCGCGAGGTCGTTGACCGGACCGCACGGGATCCCGCCCGCCCGGAGCTCGCCCAGCCAGTGCTCCGTCGTGTCGGCCGCGAAGCGCCGCTCGAGGATGTCGAGCACCTCGTCCCGGTGTCGCCGCCGGGCGGCGAAGGTGGCGAACCGCTCGTCGGCGACGAGCAGCGGCACGCCGAGCGCGTCGCACAGCCGGCCGAACAGCGACTCCTTGGCCACGCAGACCACGATCCAGCCGTCCGCGGTCGCGAAGTTCTGGAACGGCACCATCGACGGGTGCGCCGAGTTGCGGGTGCGCTCCGGGAGCCAGCCGCGCGACAGGTGCCAGGTCGCGGCGTAGATCTCGAGGGCCAGCGCCGTGTCGAGCAGCGCCACGTCGTAGTCGCCGCCCCGGCCGGTCCGCCCGGCGGCGAGCAGGCCCGACAGGAGCGCCGTCGCGGCCGCGAACCCGGCCGACAGGTCCACCAGCGAGAGGCCCGTGCGGGTCGGCGGCGCGCCGGGCTCCCCCGTCATCGTCATCCAGCCTGCGTAGCCCTGGACGACGTAGTCGTACGCCCCCTCGGCGGCTCTCGGGCCGGTCGTCCCGTAGCCGGTCAGGGAGACGCACACGACACGCGGGTTGACGGCTTCGAGGTCGGCGTAGCGCAGCCCCAGGCGGGCCGGCTGGTCGCCGCGCAGGTTCGAGAACACGGCGTCCGAGCGGGCCACGAGGGCCTCGAGCACCTCGCGGCCCCGCGGGTGGCGCAGGTCGAGCGAGATCGAGCGCTTGCCCGCGTTGAGCGTCTCGAAGAACAACGAGTGCTCGCCGTCCTGGAACGGCGGCACGTAGCGGCCCGAGTCGCCGCCGCCCGAGGGGCTCTCGATCTTGACGATGTCGGCGCCGAGCTCGGCCAGGTGGCTCGTGGCCCACGGACCCGCGCCGTACTGCTCGAGGGCGAGCACCCGGATGCCGGAGAGCGGGCGTCCCCGTGCGGCGGTCGGGCCCGCGGGATCGAGTCGGTCCATGTCCGTCACGGCCGCGTCAGCCCGTCCCGCTGCGCCCACGGCCCGCGACCGAGGACCTCGGGCGCGTCCGTGCGGTAGACGAGGAAGCTGCGCTCGAACGAGATGACGGTCTCCCCGCGCTGGTTGACGCCCTCGGTGCGGACGCCGACGATCCCGCACGACGGGCGGCTGCCCGACGGTCGGACGGACAGCACCTCGGACTCGGCCCACAGCGTGTCGCCGGCGTGGACCGGCCGCGGCAGGCGGATGTCGACCCAGCCGAGGTTCGCGGCGGCGTTCTCGCTCGTGTCGGCCACGGACAGCCCGAGCACGATCGCGAGCGTCAGCGACGAGACGACGAGCGGCTGCCCGAACTCGCTCTGCGCCGCGTCGGCATGGTTGAAGTGGATCTGGTTCGTGTTCATCGTCAGGAGCGTGAACCACGTGTTGTCCGCCTCGCTGACGGTGCGCCCGAGCCTCGATCGGAAGGTGTCCCCGACCTCGAAGTCCTCGAGGAACCGTCCGCGCCAGACCTTCGGTGCTGCCATGCCGCCTCCCTCGTCGTCCATGCCGACTGCGTCGTCGATCGGTCGGGGCCCACCGCCTCGCCCGTCGTCGGAACGGGCCGCGGGCCGGTCAGCGTGGCGGCGCTGCACAGCTCGGCCGCATCAGGAACTCGGTCGGGAGGACGACGTTCGCGACGTCCGCCTCGCCGCCGAGGGTGGCCAGCAGCAGCTCGGCCGCCGACTGCCCGAGCCGTCGGGCGTCGCGCCGGACGACCGCGATCGGCGGGTCGTGGAGCTCCGCGATCGGCACGTTGTCGCAGCCGATGAACGAGATGTCGGTGCCGACCCGCACACCACGCTCGTGCAGGGCGCGGAGCGCTCCGGCCATCAGCGTGTTGCCGGCCGCGATCAGGGCCGTCGGACGGGGCGTCCGGTCGAGCGCGGCGAGCGCGCCCCGGTAGCCCTCCTCGACCCCGAACTGGCCCTCGATCACGACGAGCCGTCCGCCGCCCTTCCAGAGCGTGTCCTCCACCCCGGCGCGCCGCTCGCGCGCGGGCAGCGTCGGACCGCCGACGACGAGCGCCACGTCGCGGTGGCCGAGCTCGAGGAGGTGGCGCGTCGCCTCCTCCATGCCGCCGCGGTGGTCGAAGATCGCCGTGCGGGCCGTCACGCCGGCGGGCAGGTCCCGGTCGAGCAGGACGAGGGGCAGCTCCGACGTCCGGAGCAGCTCGACGATCGCCGGCGTGTCCTCCTGGGCCAGCGACAGGAGCAGGCCGTCGACCTGCCGCTGCTCGAGCAGGCGCACGTTGTCGGCGTCGAGCGCGGGGTCGCCCTCCGAGTTCGTCAGGAGCAGCGAGTAGCCCGCCGTGCGCAGCCGCCGTTCCGCGCCGGTGACGATCTCGGCGAAGATCGGGTTCGCGATGTCCGAGACGGCGAACCCGACCGACAAGGTCCGCCGCCTGCGCAGCCCCTGCGCGAGGACGTTCGGGCGGTACCCCAGGTCGTCGACGGCCGCGAGCACGGCGTCCCGCATGCGCGCGCTGACGTCGGGGTGCCCGGACAGCACGCGGGAGACCGACGAGATCGCCACGCCCGCCCGGTCCGCCACCTCGCGGATGCTCGGCTTCGTGACCGCGCGTCCGTCGACCCGGCCGTCGGAGCGGCCGTCCGCGCCGTCGACGCCCGGGCTGCTGCCCGTGATGCGGTCCGCACCGCCGTCGGGGACCTGCGGGCTCAGATCTTCACCAGCCGGAAGCCGCCGTCGACGTTCATGATCTCGCCGGTCACGAACGACGCCGCGTCGGAGAGCAGGAACCTGATCACCGCTGCGACCTCCTCCGGTCTGCCGATGCGACCGAGCGCGTGCTGTGCCTCGGCCTTGTCGCGGCGGACGAGCCCGCCGTCGAAGGCCTGACGCACGAGCGGCGTCTCGACCATCCCCGGCGCGACCGCGTTGACCCGCACGCCGTGCGGCGCCCACTCGACGGCGAGCACCTGCGTGAGGCCGGCGAGGCCCCCCTTGGCGGTCGTGTACGAGAGCCGGCCCGGGAAGCCGAAGTGCATGGCGATCGAGCCGACGTTGACGATGGACCCCCGTCCGGCCTCCACCATCCGGCGCCCGACGGCCTGACACGTGTTGAAGACGCCGCCGAGGTTGACGTCGAGGACGAGGTCGAAGTCGGACCGGGACAGCGTCGCGGCGGCGCCGTAGCGCTGGATGCCGGCCGAGCAGACGAGCAGCGTGGGTGTCCCGAGCTGCTCCGTCACCGCGGCGGTGGCGGACTCGACGGCCCCGGCGTCGGCCACGTCGACCTCGAACCACCGCACCCGGTCCGCGCCGTACCGGTCGAGGAGCTCGGCCGACGCCGGCCCGACGTCGAACCCGGCCATCCGCAGGCGCTCGTCATGGCGCAGGAGCCCCTCGGCGACAGCCGACCCGATCCCGGACGCTGCGCCGGTCACGACCGCCACGTCGGGCGTCCCGGAGGCCGCGGTCACCTGCATCGCCGAGGGTCAGCGGTCGGCACGGTGCCGATCGATGTACGCGGCGTCGTAGTGCCAGCCGAGGCCCGGACCGTCGGGCAGGCGCATCGTCCCGTCCTCGAGCTCGGGGCGGTTCTCGATCAGGCCCCACCAGATGGGGTCGCGGTCCGGGTGGAAGACCTCGAGGTACGTGCCGTGCGGCTGGCTGGCCAGCAGGTGCCCGGCGACCTGCGGCTCCTCGTGGTGGGCGAGCTGCACGCCGTAGACGTGGGCCACGGCGGCGTTCCGGCGCCAGTTCGTGGGACCGCCGGCCCAGGAGGAGTCGAAGTTGCACACGTCGACGGCGCCCGCCTGCATGAGGTCGCGGCAGCCCTCCGGGGAGTGCTCGCTCTGCCCGGCGCAGACCGGGATGCGGCCGCGCGCACGGACCTCGCGCATGTCGCGCGCGTCGTTCGCCCAGCGGCACGGCTCCTCGAACCAGCGGATGCCGACGTCGCGCACCCGGTCGCACAGCTCGAGGGCCATCGGCAGCGTGTAGCCCTGGTTGGCGTCGATCGTGATGACGAAGTCGTCGCCCACCGTCGCCCGGCACGCCTCGACGCGAGCCGCGTCGACCGCGGGCGGGCGCGACCCGAGCTTGAACTTGCAGCCGCGGAACCCCATCGCGACCCACTCCTCCACCTCGGCGCGCGCCTCGTCCTCGGCGCCGTAGTAGCCGCCGATGATGTTGACCGGCAGGCGGTCGCGGTAGCCGCCCCAGAGCTGGTGCAGCGGCCGCCCGAGCGCCTGTCCGATCGCGTCCCAGATCGCCGTGTCGACGCCCGCCAGCGCCACGAGGCCGATCCGCCGGTCGCGGAGCTGGTCGAACGTCACCGGGTAGCCGAGCTCCCAGCACCGCTCGACGGCGAAGGCGTCCTGCCCGATCAGGCGCGGCTCGATCTCGGTCCGGACGACGTCCATGATCGCGGCCTGGGTGTCGACCTCGTCGGCGGCGTAGGCCTCGCCGACGATGCCATCGTCCGTGTGCACGCGCGTCAGGATCGTGGCGCGGTGGGTCATCGCGTAGTAGCTGCCGCGGTAGACCCGCCCGAGCGGCACGACGAGCGGGACCTGCTCGATGCGCCGGATGGTCAGGCCGGTGCCACGTTCGACGGCGGTGGCGGTGTCGTGGCCGGTGACCATCAGCGTGCGATCTGGAACCGGTCGACCACCGACTGGTCGACCTCGATCCCGAGGCCGTGCCCCTGCGGGAGCGCCATCAACCCGTTCTGGTGCACGATCGCGCCGCCGATCAGGTCGGCCTGCAGCGGGCCCTTGAACGGCTGCTCCTCGAGCTGCCGGCAGACGGGCTTGGCCCATGACAAGGCGAGGCTCGCGGCGGTGTCGATCGCGGTCGACCAGGCGTGCGCGTTGCCCTGGCGCCGGTGCACCTCGAGGAGGTCGCAGCTGAGCGCGAATCCCGTGATCCCGCCGACCCGACCGGGGTCGAGCCCGACGACGTCGACGGCACCGGTGAGGACGATCCGCTCCACGCCCGCCGGGGACCACTCCCGCTCGCCGTAGGCGATCATCGTCTGCGTGGCCGCGCGGAGCTGCGCGTAGCCCTCCGGGTCATCGGCCCCGAGCGGCTCCTCGATCCAGTCGAGGTCGTACTCCTCGAAGGCGCGCACCCGCTTGACGGCCTCGGGGACGGTCCAGCGGTTGCGGACGCCGCAGTCGATCATGATCCGCCGGTCGGGTCCGATCGCCTCGCGCACGGCACGCATGAACTCCACGTCACGCCGCTACTCGAAGCCGAGGTTGGCGTGCCCGAGCTTGCCGAAGCCGACCTTGACGCCGCGCAGGCCCGTCGACAGCCAGCCCGCGATCTCCTCCGCCATCTCGCCGACGTCGGAGCTCATGGCGTGGCTCGACGCGATCGCCGGCAGCTCGTCCTTGGCCGGGCCGCCGAGGAGATCGACGACGCTCCGCTCGAGGACCTTGCCCTTCAGGTCCCAGAGCGCGACGTCGAGCCCCGAGAGGGCGAAGCCGGCGATGCCCACGCCACCGGTCCCGTACCACCAGGTCCGCTCCCGCAGCGTGCGCATGACACTCGCGTTCCGGACCGGGTCCGCGCCGACGAGGTCGCCGCGCGAGGCCTCGATGATCACGGCCGCGGCCACGGCCGCCTCGGGCCAGTACGTCGTGCACTCGCCCCACCCCGTCCGGCCGTCGTCGTCCGTGACGCGGACGAGGCACACTCCCCGATGGCGGCCGTGGTCGTTCGGCTCCGGGTACGACACCGGGAAGGCGTCGACGGCAGCGATGGTGGACAAGCGGGGTCCCGCCTTTCGGGATACGTTTCCAGCCGATCCTAGCCGCGCCGTCCGACCGTGCGCAACCGCGGGGCGTCGGGGAACCCGTCGCGCGTCACGCCGAGAGGCGCGTGACGCGGGCGTCCAGACAGGCGGCGACCACGGGCAGCTCCACGTCGAGGCGACCGGGCGCGAGGATCACGTGATGGGTCACGCCGCTCTCTATCAACCGGGTCGACCCCTCCAGGCTGC
>CADCWC010000258.1 GCA_902806305.1 uncultured Thermoleophilia bacterium
TCGGGGCCGCCCCACCGGGCGCCGACAGCGGTCGCCGCCGGCCTCCCGGCCGCCGTGCGGCCACGATGCCGAGCGTCGCGGCCAGGACGAGGAGCGCCGCCCCTCCGACCGCCAGGGTCGTCCCGCGAGCGCTCCCTCCGTCGGTGGTCGCGGCGGCGGGCGACGGATCGGAGCCTGCGGCCGGCCCGGACGCCGGCGTCGCCGGGGTGACGACCGTCAGCGGCTCGAGCGTCGTGGGCTCGAACCAGCCCGGTCGGATCTCCCAGGTCCACGAACCGGCGGCGGGGAAGCTGACCTCGACGACGTAGTGGCCACGTGCGCCCTCGGGCCGCGCCGTGGCGGTGACGGGCTGCGCGGTCGGGTCGTCCGCGTTCCAGGCCGTCAGCCGCGGTGGCTCGCCGAGGACGTCGAGACCGGCCGGGGTCCGTCCGTGCTGGAGGACCGTGAAGCCGACGCTCAGCGGCGTCCCCGGCCGGGCGCCGGTCGGGACCTCGTCGAGCCGGACGACGGCCCAGCCGCCCGCGACCGCGGAGGACGCGCCGGCGAGCGCCGCCAGGGCGACCGCCACCGCAAGGAGGATCGTGCGAGCACGCGACATCTGTCCGTCTCCCGTTCGTGGTCTGCACGGGAGGTACAGCCGTCGTGCCGACGGGGTTCCCCGCCGAGCGTCCCCGTCAGTCGGCGCCGGACGTCGAGCGGGCCACGTCGAGCCGCCGATGGCGGGCGGACTGCCTGCTGAAGAGGCGGATCAGCGACGGCGCGAGCAGCGAGCGCACGACGAAGGAGTCGATCAGCACGCCGACGGCCATCACGAACGCGAACTCGCGGAACGGGGTCAACGGGATCAGCGCCAGGAGCGCGAAGCTTCCCGCGAGCACGAGCCCGGCCAGCGTGATCGGTCCCGCGGCCTCGGGCGCCGCCTTCTCGAGGGCCGACTCGACGTCCCGCTTGCGCAGCTCGTCCCAGATGCGGCCGACGATGAAGATGTTGTAGTCGGACCCGAGCGACAGCAGGAGCACGGACGCCGCGAACGGGATGTAGTACGCGAGCTGCCCGTACCCGAGCAGGTCCTGGAACACGAAGGCCGTCAGACCGAGCGTGGCGGCCAGGGCGAGCACCGAGGCGGCGAGCAGGTAGAGCGGCGCGATGATCGCCCGCAGGAAGACGACGAGGAACAGGAAGTTGACGACGAGCGCGGCGATCGCGAGGCGCACGACGTTGTCCTGGGCCTCCTGCACCGTCTCGGCGGCGAGCGCCGTCTGCCCCGCGAAGCCGACGGCGACGCCGTCGAGCCCGGCCTCCCGGAGCAGTCCGGGCATGTCGTCACGCAGGGTGTTGACGTCCTCGATCGCCGCGCTCTCGAAGGGGTCGTCCTCGAGCACGACGATCATGCGGGCGGCGTTGCCGTCGGGCGCGAGCGTCGCCTCGAGGGCGGGCTCCGTGGCGGCCTCGGCCTGTGCCGTCGTGGCGGCGTCGCCGGCCGACTCGACCTCGGTCACCTCCTGCTCGAGCGAGGCGGCCTCGCGGGGCCCGAGGACGCCCGCGATCCGGGGGCGCTGCTCGACGAGCTCCTGCAGGCGGGTGAGCGCCTCCTGCTGCTCCGTGATGCCGGGCGCCTTCAGCAGGATCTCCGTCGGGGACAGGATTCCCGTCGCGAAGCCCTCCGACGCGGCGTCCGAGGCGATCCGCGCCTCCGAGGTCTTCGGCAGCCCCTCGACCAGGTTCAGGCCCAGACGGATGTCCTTGGCCTGCCAGGCGCCGAAGCCGAGCAGCCCGATGCAGAGGGCGGCCAGGACGACCGCCGAGGGTCGCCGCGCGGTCAGGACGGCGAGGCCGTGGCGGATCGGCCCGTGCGGACGACGGTTCTCCGCGAGGCGCTCGGCGCGCCGGTAACGGGCCCGCTCGCTCACCCCCGGCCAGAACATGGCCCGGCCGAGGATCGCCATCAACGCCGGCACGAAGGTCATCGACACGGCCACGCCGATCAGGGCCGTGACGGCCATGCCGGGCCCGAGCGCCTTGAAGAAGCCCATCGTGCCCACGACGAGCGTGGCCGTCCCGGCGGCGACGATCAGCCCGGCGGTCAGGACGATCGGCGTCATCCGGGCCGTCGACGCCTCGGCCGCGCGGATCGGCGTGGCGTCCTCGAGCAGCCTGGCGCGCATGTCCGAGAGATAGAAGATGCAGTAGTCGGTGACGATGCCGAGCAGCAGGACGACGATCAGCGGCTCGATCTCGCGGGGCACGACCGCGCCCGTGACCTCGCCGAGCGCCACGATCGCGCGGCCCGCCAGGGCGTAGGCCACGCCGGCCGCCACGAGCGTCACGATCGGGGCGAGCAGCGACCGCAGGGTGAGCGCGAGGGCCAGCGCGATCAGCGCCACGGTGGCGCCCGTCACGAGCGGCAGCGACCGGTTGATGGTGCGCTCCTGCTCGACCCGCGCCGGGATCGGCCCGGTCACGCCGACGAACTTGTCGTCGGGCTCGCTGATGTACTTCTTGGCGAACTCGTCGGCCAGGAACTTCTGCTGGCCGATGAACAGGGTCGGCTCGAAGAACATGTACGTGACGGCGGTGGTGCACTCCTCGCGGGAGAAGGGCCCCTCCTCCGAGTTGAAGATCGGGACGGCGGCCAGGACGTCCTTGAAGGCCGGGTCCTTCCGATCGCGGATGAGGACGGCGCGGTCGACGAGGCGCCTCTGGGCGGCGTCGGACAGGCACTCGTCGTCGTGCTGGACGATCGCCGTCTCGGCCGTCGGCGTCGTGCCGAAGATCCGGTAGGACTCGATCTGCGTGGCGATCGACGTGGGGTTCGAGGCGAGCAGCCCCGACGCCGAGGCGCTCTTCTGGTTCTCGAGCCCCGGCAGGTACACGACGGCGGCCACCGCCCCCACGATCCAGGCGATCACGATCGGCCAGCGCAGGCGCCGCACCGTGGCGGCGTAGGTCCGGGCGAGGCGCCCGGGGCCACCGCCCAGACGCAACCCCTTGGACCCGTCTGGCACCTGCTGTCGCACCTCGCACCCCTCCGCCGCTCGGAACAGAGGTGGTGATGCCCGCTCTCCGTCGTCGGGAACCGGGGTCGGCGTGCGTCGCCCGGCGGGTTTGCGTCTGGGCCGAACGGCCCATTCGCGGGTGGCCGCGCGGCCCTCGGCGGGGGCTCGGACCGCTGGTAGCATCGCGGCGATGCGCGACGCCCCCCTCCCCGCCGCCCGCCTCGGGTGAGCGCCACGGTCGAGGGGTCGGCGACGGCCGCCACCTCGCCGCTCCGGCGGGACGTCCGGCTGCTCGGGGAGATGCTCGGCCGCGTGCTCGTCGAGCAGAGCGGCCCCGAGCTGCTCGAGGACGTGGAGCGTGTCCGGGGGCTGTCCCGGGAGGCGCGGGCCACGGGCGCGGCCGAGGCCCGCGGGGCGCTCGCCGAAGCGGTCCGGGAGCTCCCGGACTCGCGGCGCGGCGAGGTCCTGCGCGCGTTCAGCCTCTACTTCGCCCTCGCGAACCTGGCCGAGCAGCACCATCGGCTGCGGCGTCGGCGGGCGTACGAGCACGAGGAGCGCACGCCGCGGGAGTCGCTCGCCGAGGCGTTCGGGCGGCTCGAGGCAGCGCGCGTGCCGCAGGCGGCGCTCGTCGCGGCGGCCCGCCACGTGTCGCTCGAGCTGGTGCTGACGGCACATCCGACGGAGGCCACGCGCCGGACGATCCTGGCGGCCCAGACGCTGCTCTCAGGCCTGCTGACCCGGCTCGACGACCCCTCCCTGACGCCGTCGGAGCGCCGTGACATCGACCTCGGTCTCGCCGAGGAGGTCACGGCGCTCTGGCAGACGGACGAGATCCGCGCGCTCAAGCCGCGCGTGCTGGACGAGATCCGCAACGGCCTCTTCTTCTTCGAGCACAGCCTGTTCGACGCGGCGGGCGCGCTGCTCGGCGCCTACCGCGAGCGGATCCCGGGCGCCCCGATCCCGCTCCGCTTCGGCAGCTGGATCGGCGGGGACCAGGACGGCAACCCGAACGCGGGCCCCGAGACGATCGTGGAGGCCCTCGAGCGCGCCCGCTACCTCGCGCTGGCGCGCTACCGCCGCGAGGTGGCCGACCTGACCTGGGCGCTCGGCATGTCGTCGCGGCTCGTCGGCGTGACCGCCGAGCTCGCCGCGTCGATCGAGGCCGACGCGGCCGAGCTCGCCGACGTGCCGGACGGCCTCGGCGCCGCCCAGAGCGACGAGCCGTACCGGCGCAAGCTGCGCTTCGTCCTGCGCCGCCTGGAGCACGAGCTCGAGCGGGCGGGGCGGCCGGGCTACACGCACGCCGGGCAGCTCCAGGCGGACCTCGACCTCGTCGACCAGAGCCTCCGCGCGAACCGCGGCGGCCGGATCGCCGACGGGCGCCTGGCCTCGCTGCGGCGCCGGGTCGAGCTCTTCGGGTTCCACGTCGCCAAGCTCGACGTTCGGATCCACGCCCGGCAGGCGCTCGAGCCCGACGAGCGTCTCGAGCACACGCTCAGCACGGTCACGGCGATGCGCGAACGGCACGGTCCCGCGGCGCTCGACACGTTGATCGTCTCCGGGACGACGGGGACGCAGGAGATCGTCGCGGCCCAGGCGCTCGCCCTGGCGGCCGGATCCGACCTGTCCGTCGTGCCGCTGTTCGAGACGATCCCCGACCTCCAGGCCGCCCCCGGGACGGTCGAGGCGCTGCTCGACGACCCTCGGTACGGCGCGGGCGTCGAGCGCCGGGGCCGGCTCGAGGTCATGGTCGGCTACTCGGACTCCGGCAAGGACGGCGGCTACCTGACCGCCCAGTGGGAGATCTACCGCTGCCAGGAGGCGCTCGCGGCGGTCGCCGCGCGCCGGGGCGTCGAGCTGACGATCTTCCACGGTCGCGGCGGCAGCGCCGGCGGGGGCGGCGGCCCGACGCACGCGGCGATCCTGGCCCAGCCACCGGGCTCGCCGCCCGGACGGCTCAAGGTGACGGAGCAGGGTGAGACCATCTCCTTCAAGTACGGCCTGCCGGGCCTCGCGCACCAGAACCTCGAGGCGGCGCTCTCCGCCACGCTCCTCGCCGCCTTCCCGGCCGTGACGCGCTCCGCGCCGCCCGCCGGGGCTGCCGAGACGCTGGCCGCGCTCTCCGCGACCGCCGAGGCGACCTACCGCGCGCTGGTCTGGGACGAGCCGCGGTTCGTCCCGTTCTTCCGGTCCTTCACGCCCGTCGACGAGCTCGGTCTGGTGCAGATCGGCTCGCGGCCGCAGCGCCGGCCCGGTGGCGAGGACGACGCCGCCTACCTGGTCGGCCTGCGCGCGATCCCCTGGGTCTTCGGCTGGACCCAGAATCGCTGCCTGCTCCCCGCGTGGTACGGGTGCGGAACCGCCCTCGGCGACCTGGCCGCGACGGACGACGGCCGCGCCTCGCTCCGCGGTCTGTACCGGGACTGGCCGTTCTTCCGGTCGCTGATCGACAACCTCGAGATGACGCTCGCCAAGTCGAGCCTCGAGATCGCCGAGGGCTACCTCGACCTCGTCCCCGAGCACCTGCGGTTCCTGTGGGGGCCGGTGCGCGACGAGCACGCCCGCGCCGTCGACGCGGTGCTCGAGACGGTCGAGGGGTCGGAGCTCGTCGGGCGACATCCGGTGCTGCAACGCTCGATCCAGCTCCGCAATCCGTACGTCGACCCGATGAACGCGATCCAGATCGAGCTGCTGCGGGCCTACCGCGACCCGGCCGTCCGCGACGCCGAGCGGGAACGACTGCGCCTGCTGGTCGCGCGGTCGATCACCGGCATCGCGGCCGCCCTCCGGAACACCGGTTGATGGCGACGACGGAGCTCACGACCCGCGGCGCGCGCGCCGGCCGACGGAGGTCAGACGGACGCGCGCTCGATGCTCGAGGCCAGAAAGCGCTCCCGCAGGAGCTCGAAGCTCCGCAGGAGGTCCTCGGCCACGCGGTCGAGGTGTTCGAGGCGGCGGTCGAGCTCGGCGAGCTCCTGGGTCGAGCCGGCCGCCGCCGACGGCCGCTCCGGCGCCGCGACGGACGCCTCCGGAGCGGCAGGGCCCGGGTCGGGCGGGGCCTCCGTCGCCACCG